>JAKPEG010000205.1 GCA_029552065.1 Actinomycetes bacterium | reverse complement strand
AGGGTCAGGTCCCGCGCCATCGGCGTGCCCTGGGGGCCGCGCCACACGGCGACGCGGCGGACCCAGCACCGCTTGTTCGACCGGGTGATCGGGTCGCGCTCGATGTGCGGGTTCGCCTTCGCCTCGCCGTCGACCATGACGGTCGAGGGGGCGAGCATCTGCACCCCGGCCTCGGCGGCGATCCGGTTGTACCCCTTGGCCTGGATCATCAATCCGACCTTGGGCACATCGTAGATGTCCTCGGCCTTGCCGTAGGCGAGGCGCACGAGCTTCTGGATGCGCACCATCGGGCCCTCGGCGGTGTGCCGGACGGCGGTGCGCGACTGGAGCGACAGGACGAGGTCGACGAGCTGGTGCTGGTCGAGCCGGGCGAGCTGCTGCTGGGTGTGGAACGGCTGGATGTTCTCGACCTCGGCGATGGGCGCGCGGGTCATGGCGACGACGTTGCTGGACACGATGGACTCCTTCAAAGGCCGGCGCTGGCCGGCGTGGTGGTTCAGGCGGCCTGATGGCCGGCCTGGGGGTTGTCGATGCGGTCGCGCAGTATCTCGATGGTCACGTCCCGCTGAGCGAGCAGGGCATGCAGGCGCTCCTTGTCGTCGAGCAGCTGGCCGCCGACGCGCTCGGCGTTGGCGAGCTTGGCCTCGAGGAGCGCGATGCGCTCGACGTGGGCCACGTTCTCGGCGACCAGCTCGTCGCGGCGCTCGGCGAGCCGGGCGACGGTGGCGTTGATGCGGTCGTTGGCGGCGAGGAGGCGCTGATTGTCAGCCTCGATGGCTCTCATCTGCTCGAAAGGCATACTGCTCCTATGGCGCTCGTTGCGCCGTCGTATGTTGGGATCATCCTCGTCTGCCCGGCCGAACGTTCAGCCGGCGGCGCGGTCTTCTCGTGGCACCTGCGGCGGATCGGGCAGCAGGCCCGCGGCGCCAACGCCGAGAGCATCGCCCACCGTGACCAGCAGATCGGCGGACCACCCGCGCTTGCCCTGTTCGAGCAAGCTGAGGAACGGCCGGCTGATCTTGGCGAGCCTCGCCACGTCCTCTTGTTTCAGCCCTGCGCGCTTCCGGAGTTGCACCGCTTTGGCGCCGATGGTGTCGTCGATGTCGCTCATGTTGTCAAAGTAACGGTTCGGAACATCCCGGTCAACATGAACCGCCAGAAACCGGCCGCGGCCGAGTGCGATTTGTTTCCGTAAGAAACAGCCCCGGCGGTGCAACAAGAATCCAGAGGAGAACACCATGCGCACTGCACAGCTCACCGCCGCCCTGTTCCTGCTCGCCTGCACCGGCCGAAACCCGAGCGAGATCGTCCCGCTAGGCGCCACGCCCGACGCCGTGACGGACTCCGCCATCGAAGAAGACGTTCTCGACGCGGGGCCGACGCTCGACGACGTGGCGCCCCCGGCTCCACAGGCAGACGCAGACGACGACGGCATCCCCGACGACCGGGACAACTGCCCATACGACGACAACCCGGACCAGGCCAATCTCGACGAGGACGCCAACGGCGGCGACGCTTGCGACCCATGCCCGGCGCGCGGAGGCGACGCCGAGAGTCACTCAGACATCGACCGGGACGGCTTCCCGTTTTGCGCCCGCGACTGCGACGACGCCGACCCGGCCGTCGGGCCTTACGCAGATGAGGTCTGCGACGGGCGAGACAACGACTGCGACTCCCAAGTCGACGAAGACGAGCAAGGCGATGTGCTGCGCAGGCAGTGCTACGACCGGCTGACTGACCGCAGTTCCATCGGCACATGCCGGCGCGGGGTCGAAACCTGCGGCGACGGCGAGTGGAGTGAGTGCATCGGCGCGGTGTACCCCGAGCCCGAGATCCCCGACGGGCTCGACAACGACTGCGACGGCGAGACGGACGAACCGGCAGAGGCGCGATGACCGTCGTTTTCGGTGGGTGAAGTGTTGACCTCCGCGTTTCGGTTTGATACGAAGGAGGCATGAACCCCACCGCCGAACTCGAAACACGAGCGCCGTCGAAAGACTGGTGGCTTCCATGAGCCTCGCCGACCTCCTGGCCCGCGCCGAGGCCATGTTCTCCCGCCATGAGGCTGCCAAGGCCCCACCGCCCGAACCCGCTCCGAAGGCCCCGCGCGTCTGCCGCATCGCCGAGGCGAAGCAGGGCGCGTCCTGGGTCGCCGAGCTCTCCGAGGAGCAGCGCGCCCTCGCCGGCGTCGCTGGCGACTGGAAGGCCCAGGCGATGGCCGACCTCGACGCCCTCGGCGGCGTGCCCCCGGCGCCCCCTCGGCGCATCGGCCGCCCGCGCAAGGTGCACCGCCCCATCGAGGCCCCCGCCGGCCTCGTCACCGAGATGCCGGGCGAGGTCGAGACATTCGACCCGTTCGCGCCGACGCCGCCGGTCACGCGCCCCCGGGCCGCCGAGACCGAGCCCGCGGCCGAGGCCGAGGCTGCCCGCCCGCGCGCCGTTCAACTCGTGTTCCCGTTCGTGGTCGCGCCTGCCGCCGATGCCGCACGCCCAGCGCAGCGTGCGTCTGCGAACCTCCCCCGGCGCCCCCGGGAGCAAGCCGAGTCCTCCAGGTTGTCGCGGGCCGGTCCCGGGCTTCGACCGACACTCCCCGGAACGACCACACGCACACATGGAGGCTCATCTTGGACATCGTCGTCGGATCGTTGCGCCGCGTATCTCGAGGAGAGCGGGCAGCTG
>JAKPEG010000187.1 GCA_029552065.1 Actinomycetes bacterium | reverse complement strand
GGCCGAGGTCGTCGTCTTCAAGCGTTCGATGAACACCGGTTACGCCGGCGTCCAGAACCCGCTGTTCTTCAAGGACAACTCGGCGATGCTCTTCGGCGACGCCAAGGAACGTGTGGAAGACATCGTCAAGGCCCTGTGACGATTATCGGGTCACCCGATAAAGGTGCGCTCGACCCGAGGAAGTTTCCCGGGTCGAGCGCATGCTTGTCGGGTCGAGCTTGTCGAAGGTGCCGGCCGACCTCCCCAGCCGAGAATCAGGGAGTCGTCAGTGCGGCGGCGAGTCGTCAAACCGGGTGGGCCGCTCACGGGGCGCTCCGTGTGGCTTCCTCAGTCCTCCCAAGGCAACGTGAGCGGGATCGCCCGGGTGTCGTCCGCCCGCCGACGGGCCGTGATGTCTGCACTCTCGTACATCACCTCGGCGGCCGGCTTGTGGAGGGGCGGGTCGCCGGGTGCCGGGGGTCCGGGGTCGGCCGGCGGAGCGGACCCTGCGGCCTCGACCCGGGGTCGGTCGTCCATGAGATAGGGCAGGTCGCGCGGGTCCGGCGCGACGTTGTGCATGATCGCGTCGACGAGTCGGTAGTGGTTGTCCGGGGCGGGGATCCAGTCGATCTGCCGGAGGGCCTGGTCCTGGCCGGCGCTCTCGAAGGTGAATCGCCCGTAGCCCAGGATGCGCCCGAGCAGGGACCGCTGGTAGGAGAGGTCGGTGACCTTCGCCATCGGCATCGTGCCGACGCGCTTGACGATGAGCCCTTGGACGAGCAGCAGGCGCTTGTCGGTGGCGAGGAAGTACTCCGTACGCCATTCGATCACCTGCCAGAGCAGGTAACACAGCTGGGCGAGGCACCACCACAGGGTCACGCTCGCGAGGAACTGGCGGGTGGTCCCCCCGAACGCGGCCCACGCTCCGAGGGCGAGCACGAAGGTGCCGGCGAAGGCGGCGGCCGGTCGTACGAGGATGGCCCAGTGCCGGTGGATGGCGAACTTCACCGACTCGTTCTCCAGGACGTAGTCGTCGTATGCCGGGTGTCGCCGGCGCGCCTGCGTCACGGCGGCCTGCGGCTCAGCCGCGCCCGAGGATTTGGTCGAAGACCGCGAAGATGCTCTTGGCGGCATCGGCGAGCAGGTTGAACAACGTCTTGACGATGTCGGCGGCCTGGTCGGGTGACTTCACGACGGCATACACGAAGTAGGCGAGCAGGAACCAGCGGAAGACGTTCCAGAACTTCTTCACGGCCCTCTCCTGGCTTCCGGGATGCTCCCGATCCGGCGGTGGGCACGGCGAACCGCACCCGTGACGGTCCAGTGTGACGCACGGGGCGACTGTGACGAATGAGGCGCGCCGGGGCATACCCCGCCGGGAGACGGGATCACACGACGCCGTAGAGCCGGTCGCCCGCGTCGCCGAGCCCCGGCACGATGTAGCCGCGCTCGTTGAGCCGCTCGTCGACCGCGCCGGTGACGAGGGTGAGCGGGATCGTGAGGTCGTGCAGCTGGGTCTCGACGTGGAGGATCCCCTCGGGCGAGGCGAGCAGGGTGATTGCCGTGATGTCATCGGCGCCGCGGTCGACGACGTAGCGGATCGCGTCGACGAGGGTGCCGCCGGTCGCGAGCATGGGGTCGAGCAGGTAGCACTGCCGGCCGGACAGGTCATCGGGAAGCCGATTGGCATAGGTGATCGCCTGGAGCGTCTCCTCGTTGCGCATCATCCCGAGGAAACCGACCTCGGCCGACGGCAGGAGGCGCACCATGCCCTCGAGCATGCCCAGACCGGCGCGCAGGATCGGCACGACGAGCGGCTTGGGCGAGGCCAGTCGGATCCCCGTGGTCGGTGCAAGCGGGGTCTCGATGTCGATCCGCTCGACCCGCACGTCGCGGGTGGCCTCGTAGGCGAGCAGCGTGACGAGTTCCTCGGTGAGCCGCCGGAAGGTCGGGCTGTCGGTGCGCTTGTCCCGCAGGTAGGTGAGCTTGTGCGAGATGAGCTGGTGGTCGGCCACGTGCACGCGCATGCGGGAAACTTACCGCGTGCCCCCGGCGCCGTCCGACCCCCCCAGCCCGCCCGAGCCCGATGTGCCCCCTGCACCCCTGCTCCCCTCGGGTCCCGTCCCCGACCCCCGGTATGCCGGGTGGCTGGCGCACGCACTCGACCTCGCCCGGGCGGCCGGTGCCGCGGGCGAGGTCCCGGTGGGCGCCGTCGTCGTCGACGCCTCCGGGGCGATCGTCGGCGAGGGAGCCAATGCGCGGGAGCGGCTGGCCGATCCCACGGCCCACGCCGAGCTCGTCGCGCTGCGGGAGGCCGCACGGCATATCGGGTCGTGGCGGCTGGCCGACTGCACGCTCGTGGTGACCCTCGAGCCGTGTGCGATGTGCGCGGGTGCCCTCGTCGCCGCCCGGATCCGCACCCTCGTCGTGGGGGCCTGGGATCCGAAGGCGGGGGCCTGCGGGTCGGTCTGGGACCTCGTGCGCGACAGCCGCGCCAACCATTGGGTCGAGGTGGTCGGCGCCCTCGACGAGCAGGGGTGCGGGCAGGTGCTGCGCGACTTCTTCCGGGACCGGCGCTCGTGAGCCTGCTCGCGGTGCTCGGCCTCGCGCTCGCGGCGCTCGTCGTGGGGATCTCCAAGACCTCGATCGGCGGCTTCGGCGTGCTCGCGGTGGCGGTCTTCGCCCTCGTCCTGCCGACCCGCGAGTCCACGGCGGCCGTGTTGCTCCTGCTCATCGTCGGCGACGTCGTCGCGGTCGCGCGCTTCCGGCGCGCGGCCGACTGGGGGCTGCTGCGCCGCTTGCTCCCCGCGGTGCTCCCCGGGGTCGTCCTCGGTGCAGGCTTCCTCGCGATCGCCTCCGACCTCGTCGTCCGCCGCGGGATCGGGGTGCTCATCCTGCTCATGCTCGCGATCCAGCTGGTCGTCCGGCGCGGCGAGGCGCGGGCCGCTGCGCGCGGCATACCGGCTGGCGGCGAAGCGGACGGCGGGGCTTCCGGCCGGTATGCCGCGGCGGCCGGAACCCGGGCCGAGCATCCGCTGGCCGCCGTCGCCGTGGGAGTGGCGGCGGGCTTCGCGACGATGACGGCCAACGCGGCGGGGGCGGTGACCACCCTCTACCTGCTGGCGATGCGGGTCGAGAAGCTGCGGTTCATCGGGACCAATGCGTGGTTCTTCCTCCTCGTCAACCTCGCCAAGACCCCGTTCTCCGCCGCGCTCGGGCTCTTCCCCGCCTCGACGCTCGCGCTCACCGCCTCGCTCGCGCCAGTTGTCCTCGTCGGCACGTGGGTCGGCCTGCACATCACCCGGCGGATCGGACAGCTGTCCTTCGAACGCGCGTCGCTGAGCGCTTCGGCGATCGCGGGCCTGGCGTTGCTCGTGCGTTGAGCACACCGATTTCGGGGGCGGCGGGCGCAACCGGTACCCTCGTCGGCGGTGGCGTGTCCGAGTGGCCTAAGGAGCACGCCTCGAAAGCGTGTGTGGGCGCAAGTCCACCCAGGGTTCGAATCCCTGCGCCACCGCCAGTTCCGTCAGACACGGCGCCCAGCCCCGCGGGGCCGGGCGCCGTCGTCGTCCTGGCCGGGAGCGCGACCCCGCGGCCTCGCCGCTCAGGCGGCCACGACGGGGCGCAGCCGACGCATCGTCCACGTGCGCTGGCGGCGGGCGGCATAGGTCGTCACGAGCAGCGAGCCGACGAGCGTGACGAGCAGGACCGCGACGTCGGTGCCCACCCCGGACGAGACGCCCGCGACGATCCGCCGCAGCCCGTCGACGGCATAGGTGAGCGGCAGCGCGCCATGCAGCCATTGGAAGAGGGCGGGAGCGGTGTCGACCGGCCAGATGCCGCCCGCCGAGGTGAGCTGCAGTGCCGCGAGCAGGACCGCGACGAAGCGTCCGGGTGCGCCCAGGAGTGCGACGAGTGCCTGGTTGATCGCCGTGAAGGTGAGTGCGACGAGGACGGCCATGCCGACGAGTGCCCACGTCGATCCGGCGCCGATCCCCACGCCGTGTTGGAGCACGAGCGCGACGACCACGCCCTGGAAGACGGCGAGCAGCGCCGCGGGGAAGTAGCCCGCGAGCGCGATGAGGGGGGAGGCGGCCGACGACGCGAGCCCGCGTGGGGCGAGCGGGCGCAGGAGCATGAAGGTCGCGAGGGAGCCCACCCAGAGGGCGAGCGCGAGGAAGTAGGGCGCGAGGCCGGCTCCGTTGTCCTGCACGGCATTGGCCCGGGTCGCCTCGGCGATCACGGGGGTCGCGGCGACCTGCGCGAGCGCGGTCCGCTCGCTCTCGGTGTAGGTGGGGATCTTCGCCGCCCCCTGGCCCAGTCCGTTGGCGAGATCCGACGCGCCGGTGCTCAGTTGACCGGTGCCGCTCGCGAGCGACTCGATCCCGGTCGCCAGATCGCCGGCCCCGCTGGCGGCGTCGCCGGCGCCACCAGCGAGTTGGCCCGCCCCGGTGGCGATCTCGGCGGCGCCGTCGGCCATCGTGGGCATGTTGCCAGCGAGGGTGGCGCCACCCGTCGCGGCGGCATGTATGCCGTCGCGCAGCGTCGGCATGCCCGCGGCGAGTTGGGCGGTGCCACCGGCGAGTTGGGCCGCGCCGGGGGTCAGCTGGGTGAGGCCCGCGTCGAGCTGAGCCGCCGCGGAGGCACCCGTCTGCGCGCCCGGCGTGAGCTGGGCCAATCCGGCGGCAACCTGCGCCGTGCCGGTGGCGACCCCTTGGGCGCCCGTCGTGAGGCCGGTACCTTGAGCCGCGAGGGTCGAAAGTTGGCTGCAGAAGGCCGGCGCCGCACCGGAACTCGCGCACGAGGCCGCGAGTGCGTCGATCCCCTGCGTGTATGCCGTGAGCCCGCTCGACAGGCTGGCGGCACCTGCCGAGGTCTGCTCGGCGCCAGGCTCCAGATCGCCCAATCCCGTTGCCAGCTGGGCCAACCCGGAGGCCAGCGGACCGGAGCCCGCGGCCAGTTGGCTCACCCCGGTCGAGACCTGGGCGGCACCCGAGGCGAGGGCGGCGGTCTGTGCCGGCAGGCCGGAGGTCTCGGTGTCGAGGGTCGCGAGGCCAGCGGATAACTGGGCGGCCCCAGCCGCGGCTGCGCTCGCCCCATCGGCGAGCTGTGTGGCCCCCACGGCCAGATCGCCTGCGCCCGTGGCGAGTTGGTCGACGCCGCCCGCGAGCGAGCCCGCACCTGCCGCTGCCTTGTCGGCGCCGGCACGGAGTTCGTCGGCTCCGGAGGCGAGCTTGCCCGCGCCCGATGCGGCGTCGCCGAGCGAGGAGTGCATGGTGCCGTAGCCGGCATACAGCGCGCGCAGGTAACCCTCGGTGATCGTGCGGGCGGTCTCGGCCGAGGCGGTCGTGGCGATGGACGTGGCGATCGCTCCGTCGAGGTAGTTGACCGAGTCGTCGGTTCGGACGACGAGCCGCGCGGCCTTCGCGTCCGCGGGCGGTCCGCTCGTCGAGGTCGCGGACCGGGAGAAGTCGGCGGGGATGGTGAGGACCGCGGCATACCGGCCCTCGACGAGCCCGGATGCCGCGTCGGGGGCGTCGGTGAGGACCCAGTGGAAGTTGGCCGAGGAGTCCGACCCGGTGAGCTTGCCGACGACCGAGCGGCCGAGCGGGACGAGTTGGGATGACCCGTCGGCCTGGGTGAGGGTGACCGGCACGTCGAGGTTGACGACCGCAGCCGTCACCTGGTCCAGGCGCGTCTGCGGGCTCTGGTTGGCCCACGTGTAGAGGCCCCCGTAGACGAGCGGGACGAGGATGACCGCGAGCAGCGCGAGGAGCGCACGCGGGCTGCCGGTGAAGCGGCGCAGTTCTGCGGTGGGCACGGTGGGCAGCGACATCAGCGGACGCTCTCGTTGAGGTCGGCGAGGGGGTCCTCGTCGTGGTGGACGGACAGGAGTTCGGTGCGCTCGACGCCGGCACCGTCGGTGGTGGCACCGAGCCCGACGAGGACGACGGGCGCCCCCGCGAGCCGGGAAGTCGCCTCGCGCACGTCGCGGCAACTCGCGACGACGGTCAACGAGGGGGTATGCCGGGTGGCCGAGCCCGCGAGCGAGCGCAGGACCGCCCACGCGGCATCGACGTCGGCCCGTCCGCGCAGACCGTCGACGTCGTCGACGAGCAGGACGGCCGGTTCGTCGAGGAGCGCGAGGGTGACGCCGAGGAGCCAGCGTTCGAGAGGGGAGAGACGGCCGACCTTCGTGCGTGTCGACCGACGGGTGGCGTGTGCGTCGGGAACGGCCTGCACGGCGGTCTGCACGAGGGTGCCGAACCGGCTGGCCGCCTGGGCACGTGCCGCGGCCGAGACCCACGGATGCCAGGTCGTGCTCGCGAGCCGCTCGACGAGGTGGTCCTCGACGGTGAGGAGGGGGTCGAGCTCGTTGATCCCCGGGGTCTCGGCGAGTGCGGCGACCCGTCGGACTGCGCCAGCCTGGTCGGGCAGGAGCAGGCCGGCGACCTCGGCCCGGCCGCGGATGCCTGCCAACCTGCCGGAGAGCGCGAGCAGGAGGGCGGTCTTCCCGCTGCTCGGCGGGCCGTGGACGACCAGGACGCTGCCGGGCGGGACGACGAGGTCGAGTCCGGGGTCGTTGTCGCCGACCCCGCCGGGCCCGTCCGGCAGGGTGAGGCCGCGGGCGGTGATCGCCTCGGGTGGCCGTGTGGCCCGGGCCTGGTCCGCGGCGAGGCGACGGGCCAGGCTTTCGCCCTCGACGTCGAGGGAGGGCAGGGCCCGGTCGAGCCACCGGGGCAGCCACCAGGCACCCTCCCCGAGCAGGTGCATGACCGCGGGCACGAGGGTCATCCGCACGACGAAGGCGTCTACGGCGACGCCGACGGCCAGGCCGAGTGCGATCGGCTTGATGTAGAGAGCCCCGTGCGGGACGAAGCCGGCGAAGACGGCGACCATGATGACCGCGGCCGCGGTGACCACCCGGGCGGCGTCGACGAAGCCCGAGCGGACCGCCGCGCGGGCGTCGCCCTCGTGGACCCATCGGGCGCGCATGCTCGAGACGAGAAAGACCTCGTAGTCCATGGCCAGGCCGAAGAGCACGCCCATGAGGATGATCGGCATGAACGCGATGACCGGTCCGGTCTGGGTGACCCCGAGCGGCCCGGAGAGCCAGCCCCACTGGGTGACCGCGACGACCGCCCCGAAGGCGGCTCCGAGGGACAGCAGGTAGCCGATGGCCGCCGTGAGCGGGACGAGCACCGAGCGGAAGACCAGCGCGAGCAGGAGGAGCGAGAGCCCGACGACGACGACGCCGAAGGGGAGCAGAGCTCCCGCGAGGCGGTCGGAGATGTCGACCTGGGCGGCCGTGTGGCCGGTGACGGCGAGCGCGATTCCGTGGCGGCGCTGCACCTCGGGGGCGAGGGCGCGGACGCCGTCGAGGGCGTCCTTGGTCACCTGGGAGTCGGCGGAACCGGCGGGGATCGCGACGATCACGCCCGTGTCCGCACCCTGGTTGGGGGTCGCGACCGTGACCCGGACGATCCCGGGGGTGGCCTCGACCATCGAGCGCACGTCGGCGACCACTCCGAGCGGGTCGGTCGTCGCGACGATGTCGAGGGTGACGACGAGCGGGGCGTTGGCGCCGGGCCCGAAGGCCGCGGCGACCGTGTCGTAGGCCTGACGTTGGGTCGAGCTGGGCGCGGACGAGCCGTTGCCGGGGAGCGAGAGCGCGAGGTCGCGGGCGGGCAGGGCAGCCACGGCCAGTCCTGCGACGACGAGCAGCGCGGTGATCGCGGGCACCCGGGTCACCGCCCGCACCCAGCCGGCCGCCCAGCTCGTATGCCGTCGCGCGTGGTGTTCCGCGCCGACCCGCCGCGGGGTGAGCCGGGTCCCGGCCGCCCCGAGGATCGCCGGGAGCAGGGTGAGGGCGACGAGGACGGCGAGCGCGACGGCGAGCGACGCGGCGATGCCCATCTGGGTGAGGAAGGGGATCTGGGCGATCCCGAGGGCGAGCAGCGCGACGGCCACCGTCGAGCCGGCGAAGACCACGGCGGAACCGGCCGTGCCGGTGGCCTGGGCGGCCGCCTCGTCGGGGGGCAACCCCTCGGCGAGCAGGTCGCGGTGTCGGGACAGGACGAACAGGGCGTAGTCGATCCCCACTGCGAGCCCGATCATGAGGGCGAGGAAGGGTGCCGTCGACGTGACATCGGCGAATCGGGTCGCGCCGAGGATGAGGGCCATCGAGGCCCCCACCCCGACGAGCGAGGTGAGCATGGGGATGCCCGCGGCGACCGCCGAGCCGAAGGTGAGGGCGAGCACCGCGAGGGCGAGGAGCACCCCGATGCCTTCGGCGGCGCCGATCTCCGGGGTGGTGGGGGAGAACATCGAGCCGCCGACCGAGGCGGTGAGCCCCTCGGCGGTCGAGGTCCGGGCGAGTTCGACGAGGGGGCCACGGATCGCCTCGGTGACCTCCCCGGAGTCGACGTCGAGCTGGACCGAGACGATCGCCACGCGGGCGTCGTCGGACACGGCCCCGCTCACGTGCGTGTCGAAGGGGCTGGCCACCGTGCTCACGTGCGGGAGGGCGGCATACCGTGCGGTGAGGCCCTCGATGCGTGCGCGGACGGCGGGGTCGTTGACCGTCGTGCCCTGCGGGGCGGTGACGACGACCTGGCCGCCGGCACCGGCGAACTGCGGGAAGCGGGCGGCGAGTGCGTCCATCGCCTGCTGGGACTGGGTGCCCGGGATGCTGAAGACGTCGGCGGTCGAGCGGTGGAGCAGCCCGGCCGCCACGCCGAGCGCGACGAGCAGGACGGCCCAACCGACGAGCACGAGGCGGCGGCGCCGGACGGCCCATTGGCCGAGGGCATAGAGGGCGGCGGACACGCTGGATCTCCCTGGGTCACTGGTCGTTCGGATGCACTCTTGTATCAGATACGATGATGCATCCAATACACCGATGTATTCAACTTCCTCCCACTGTACGCCGCGTCACGGCGGTCACGACTACCCTGGACAGCGTCATGACCACGACCCACGAACCCCCGAAGCGCAGCCGCAGCGTCACCCGGGAGCGGCTGCTCGACGCGGCCGCCGAGGTCTTCGCCGCACGCGGCTTCGCCGGGGCCAGCGTCGAGGAGGTGTGCGAACGCGCGGGGTTCACGCGCGGCGCCTTCTACTCCAACTTCGCGACCAAGACCGAGCTCGTCCTGGCCCTGCTCGACCGCGAGGAGGCGGTGCTCCTCGACCGGATGAGCACGGCCGTCGCCGCCGCCACCGCGTTGCCCGACCCGCTCGTCCACGTCGTCGAGCGGGTCTTCGAGCTCGCCCCCTTCGCCGACCAGGCCTACTCGCTGCGGGCCGAGTTGTCCCTGCTCGCCGTGCGCGATCCCGCGCTCGCCTCGCCCTACCGCGCTGCTCGGAGGGCATTCCGGGATCGCTTCGTGCCCTTCCTCGAGCAGGGCGTGCGGGCCGCCGGACTGCGGCTGCTCGTCGCACCGGACGACGCGCTCGACACCCTCGAGGCGCTCTTCGAGGCCTCGGCTCGGGCGGCGATCCTCGCCGGTGAAGATCTCAATGCCCGGGACTCCCTCGCCCACCGGATGTTGCCGGTGATCCTGCGAGCGCTCACCGAGCCGACCGGAGGCTGACCATTCCCGGCGCTGGAACCGGGCGGCGGCTCAGCAGCCGTCGTCGGTGGCCGGCTGGGTCGAGTTCGTCGGGGCCGGTGCCAACTGCGTGTAGGCGTCGCCGAGGACGAGGTCGACCGAGGCGTCGGCCCTCGTGTCCTTCACCGGGACCGCCCCGGCGACGAGCGCCTGGACGAGGGGGGCGGCGCGCTCGCCCGCGGGCCCGAAACGGACCTCGGCCGGACCCTTGATCTGCTTCTTCGCCGGGTCGTTGGCCACCGTGCCCAGGACGAAGCCGCGCTCCTTGGCCAGCCTGCTCACGGAGGCGGCCAGACCGCTGCGGTTGGTCGCGTTGTAGACGTTGAGGGTCACCTGGCGCGGACTCACCGGTCCGGTCGGGTTGAGCGTCGGGGTGCACGTGGCGTTCGTACGGGCGGGCCGGTTCCAGTAGGACGCGGCGTAGTAGAAGGACCCCGCGAGGATGGCGGCGACGACGAGCAGCGTGATGGCGGTGCGCTTGCGTTTGCGCGCGCGGGCAACCGATGCCGACTCGACGGTGATGCTCACCGGCATACCTCCGGGCTCGTGGAAGGTGGCGCGCGTCGAGCCTAGTCGAGCACGAGCACGCGGGCGTGTAGCTGGGCCCGCTGCTGCAACGCCGCACGCAACGCCCGGTGCAGACCCTGCTCGAGGTAGAGGGTGCCACGCCACTGGACGACGTGGGCGAACAGGTCGCCGTAGAAGGTCGAATCGTCGGCGAGCAACTGGGCGAGGTCGAGGGTGCGTTTGGTCGTCACGAGCTCGGACAGGCGCACCTGCCGCGGTGGCACCTCGGACCAGTCGCGGGTCGTCACCAACCCGTGGTCGGGATAGGGCCGGTGCTCCCCGATCGCCTTGAAGATCACTTCGCCAGTCTAGGCAACCCCCTGGCACACCCCCGGGGTATGCCGTCCAGGCTTGCCTTCCGCGGTCCAGGGTGGGGCGGGCGTCTAGAGTGCGAGCGTGACCGACGCACCCGAGCTCATCCAGCAGATCCAGGCCGGCTACGCCTTCTCCGGGCCGGCGCTCGACTTCGGGGCCGCGGTGGTCGACAACACGGCATACCCGCAGGCGCAGGTGCAGATCCCGCTCGGGGTGATCAACCGGCACGGCCTCGTCGCCGGCGCGACCGGAACCGGCAAGACCAAGACCCTCCAGCTCATGGCCGAGCAGCTTTCGGCCGGGGGAGTGCCGGTCTTCCTCGCCGACATCAAGGGCGACCTGTCCGGGCTCGCCACGCCCGGGGTGAGCAACGAGAAGATCGCCAAGCGGGCGGCCGAGATCGGCGAGGAATGGGTCGGCACGGCATATCCCGTGGAGTTCTACGCCCTCGGCGGGCAGGGCACGGGGATCCCGGTGCGTGCCTCCATCTCGGCGTTCGGGCCGACCCTGCTGGCCAAGGTCCTCGGGCTCAACGACACCCAGGAGTCCTCGCTCGGGCTCGTCTTCCACTACGCCGACCAGGCGGGGCTGTGGCTCGACGACCTCAAGGACCTCCGCGCGGTCGTGCAGCACCTCACGAGCGACGAGGGCAAGGACGACCTCAAGAACCTCGGTGGGCTCTCCTCGGCGACGGCCGGGGTCATCCTGCGCGAGCTGATCACCTTCGCCGACCAGGGCGCCGACGTCTTCTTCGGGCTGCCCGAGTTCGATACCGCCGACCTGCTGCGGACCGCTCCCGACGGGCGCGGCCTCGTGTCGGTGCTCGAACTGCCCGCGGTCCAGGACCGGCCGGCGCTGTTCTCGACCTTCCTCATGTGGCTGCTCGCCGACCTCTTCCACGACCTGCCCGAGGTCGGCGACCTCGACAAGCCCAAGCTCGTCTTCTTCTTCGACGAGGCCCACCTGCTCTTCGACGGGGCGAGCAAGGACTTCCAGCAGGCCATCGAGCAGACGGTGCGGCTCATCCGGTCCAAGGGCGTCGGCATCTTCTTCGTCACCCAGTCGCCCAAGGACGTCCCCGCCGACGTACTCGCCCAGCTGTCCAATCGGGTCCAGCACGCCCTGCGTGCCTTCACCCCCGACGACGCCAAGGCGCTCAAGGCCGCGGTGTCGACCTATCCGAAGAGCGGCTACGACCTGGCCTCGCTGCTCACCTCGCTCGGCATCGGCGAGGCCGTCGTCACCGTGCTGTCCGAACGCGGCGCCCCCACGCCGGTCGCGTGGACGCGGATGCGGGCGCCCCAGTCGCTCATGGCCCCCTCGGATCCGGCGCTGGTGAGCCAGACTGTCGCGGCCTCGTCGTTGCAGGCGAAGTACGGGACCGCGCTCGATCGCGAGTCCGCCTTCGAGAAGCTCACCGCGGCTCAGCAGGCGACCGCGGCCGCTGCTGCTGCGGCCCAAGCCCAGGCCGCGCAGGCCAAGGCCGACGCCGACGCCGCCAAGGCCGCCGAGACGCAGGCCAAGGCCGCCGCCAAGGCGCAGGCCGACGCCGAGCGCGAGGCCGCCCGACGCCAGCGGGAGGAGCCGACGGTCGTCGAGCAGGCGATCAACTCCCCGTTCGCCAAGTCGATGTTGCGCTCGATGGGCACGGCCATCGGCCGCCAGATCACCCGCTCGATCTTCGGCACCTCCCGCCGCTGAGGCGGCCGCGCGGCGGAGTGCTTCCGCAGGTCCCTTCCGCAGGCCGACTCCCTTCCGCGAGGGATGGGTTTGTGTCGTCAAGCGGTCGGATGGTGACAACAACCCATCCCTCGCGGTGGATGGAGGCGGTCGAGCGGCTCAGCGGCCCGTGAGCAAACGCCGGCCCACGAGGCCGGCCGCGACGACGACCAGCCCGGCGAGCACCGAACCCCAGGGCAACGTCGCCGCGAGCACGAGGCAGCCGACAAGACCTCCGGCCTGCACCAAACGGGGCCAGCGGCGATGTGCGGGCTCCTGGGTCCAGGCCGCGGCGTTGGCGATCGCGTAGTAGAGCAGTACCCCGAAGGACGAGAAGCCGATCGCGTGGCGCAGGTCGGTGAGCAGCCCCAGGGCGAGGACGGCAGCGGCGATCACCAGCTGCGCGGTCGCGGGGACCTGAGTACGAGCGTCGACGACGGCGAGCGCGCGGGGCAGGTCGCCGTGCCTGGCCATCGCGAAGGTGGTGCGACCCACGCCCGCGAGGAGCCCGAGCAGTGAGCCCATCGCGGCGACGGTCGCGCCGGCGCGCAGGAGGACCGACACCCAGGCGACCCCGGCGCGTTCCGCGGCGGCCTGCAGCGGCAACGGGTCGGCGGCGATCCCCGCCGGGCCGATCGTCGCGAGCAGCACGAGGGCGACCAGGCCGTAGAGGACGACGACGAGGCCGAGCGCCCGGGTGATCGCGAGGGGGATGACCCTGGCCGGGTCGCGGACCTCCTCGCCGAGCGTCGCGATCCGCGCGTAGCCCGCGAACGCGAAGAAGAGCAGCCCCGCCGCCTGCAGCACCCCGTATGCCGTGACGCCGCCGTCGCTCGCGCCTGCGACGGGGGACTGCCAGGAACGATTGGCGACGACCACCACGACGAGGGTGCCGAGGAGAGCCACCAGGGTGACGGCCAGCAACACCCGGGCGAGCCGGGCGGTCTTGCTGATCCCGCGCAGGATAACCCAGCTCATGGCTGCGACGATCACCATCGCGAGCGCCTGGGCGGCACGGGCCTCCCCGCCCAAGGCGTAGGTGGCCGCGGTGAGGGCCATCGCCGCACACGAGGCGGTCTTGCCGACCACGAAGCACCAGCCGGCCGCGAAACCCCAGGCGTCCCCGAGGCGTTCGCGCCCGTAGACGTAGGCGCCGCCCGACTCGGGATACTGCGCCGCGAGCTGCGCCGAGGAGGTCGCATTCGCCCAGGCGACGAGCGCGGCGAGGCCGAGACCGACCAACAGCCCGGCGCCGGCTGCGGCCGCCGCCGGAGTGAAGGCGGCGAAGACACCCGCTCCGATCATCGAGCCGAGGCCCAGGACGACGGCGTCACCGAGCCCGAGTCGTCGCGCCAGCCGAGGGCCCTCCACGGCTCTCATCGTGCCAGCCGTCGGTCAGTGCGGGCGGGAGCGCGGACGCGCCGGCGACGGTGTGTCGAGCGGCCCGATGGACCGTGGCTCGGGGAACCGGAAGGACCCCCCGAGCGTCCGATCGTGGACGGGACGGTGTCCCCCAGGAGGGTGCTAGCCATGCCCGACCAACGCTTCGCCAGGCACGTCGTGCTCGAGATCGTCGGAGTGCTGTTCCTCGGCGCGTGCGGCGCGGCACCGGTGGGTCCCGGCTCGCCCGGGCCCGCGACCCGGACCCCCGCGACGGTCACGGCTGCCGGGGGCACGGCATACCCGATCGTCGTCTCGCGGATGGGCGGTGTCGCGGGGTTCCGCGACCGGGTGACCTTCCTCGCCGACGGGTCCGTGCGGATCGAGCCGACCCGCGGCACCCTGCGCGGCTGCCGGCTCACGGCGGCGGCCGCCGAGGTGGTCGAGGCGGGCCGGATCGCGCAGGGGCATCCGGACCGATCGCTGCCAGCGCAGCCCACCGACCCGACCCACCCGGACGAGCTCGTCCTGCTGATCGCGCTGCCCGGTCGGGACCCGTCGCGACTGCTCGACCCGGTGCTCGGCGCCCTCGTCGACCGCTTGCTCGATCCGGCGGGGACCCCGGAGTGCACGGCCGTGCCGGGCGGCACCGGATAGCGTCGCCCGGCCCAGCCGCCCGGTCAGCTCGTCGCGAGGGTGACGTCGTCGACGACGAAGCTGGTCTGCAGCGAGACGTCCTCGGTCTCGTTGAACTTCACCGTGATCGTCTTGCCCTTGTATGCCGTCACGTCGAAGGTCTTGAGCGACCAGGTGGCGTTGGCGCCGACGTTGCTGTAGGTGGCCAACGTGGTCGTCGTCCCGCCGCTGATGATCTGCGGCCGCAACCGGTCGTAGACCGCCGAGCCGGTCTCGGACGTGTCGATGCGCAGCCAGAAGCTCAGCGTCGCCGCCGTCGCGGTCGCCGGGATGGACACCGTCTGCTGGACGTTTTCGCTCGAGGTTGTCCCGTTCCCGCCCAGCCAGGCCTTCCACGAGCCGGTGTGTGCGGGGCGGGAGGTGCTGCTCGTGATGACGCCGGTCGTGCCGGTCCACGACGTGGCGCCGGACTCGAAACCGGGGTTGAGCAGGAGGTTGCCGGTCGGCGGCGGGGGCGGGGTGTTGGCGCAGTTCTCGGCCCCGGCGGCGACGTTGATCGCCGAGAAGCCGTTGGCCACGGCGGTGCACTCGGCCGAGCCGACGCCGTAGAGGTCCTTGGCCGCCTTGATCGAGGCCTCGCGGGCGGCGGCGTACTTGCTGCTGCTGGTGAGATAGACCGAGAGCGCGCGGTACCAGACCTTCTCCGCCTTGAGGTGGCCGATGCCGGTAATCGAGGAGCCGTTGCAGGTCGTGCTGTTGTAGGCGACCCCGTTGATCGACTTCGCGCCGGAGCCCTCGGAGACCAGGTAGTACCAGTGGTTGAGCGGACCCGAGGAGTAGTGGACGTTGAGGCTGCCCAGGGTCGAGGACCAGCAGTCCCTGCTCGCCCCGTCCTTGCTCGGCTTGTCCATGTAGCGCAACGGGGTTCCGTTGCCGTTGATGTTGATCATCTCCCCGATGAGGTAGTCGGGGACGTCGACCGGATTGGCGGCATACCACTCAACGGCGGTGCCGAAGATGTCGGAGGTGGCCTCGTTGAGCCCGCCGGACTCGCCGGAGTAGGTGAGGTTCGCGGTGTTCTCGGTGACTCCGTGGCTCATCTCGTGCCCGGCGACGTCGAGCTCGGTGAGCGGGTGGGTGTTGCCCGAGCCGTCGCCGTAGGTCATCTGGGTGCCGTCCCAGAAGGCGTTGACGTAGTTGCTCCCGTAGTGCACCCGCGAGCGGGCTCCGACGCCGTTGTTCCAGATGCCGGCCCGGCCGAGCTGGGTGCTGTAGTAGTCGAAGGTCTTCTCCGCGCCGTATTGGGCGTCGACCGCGGCCGACTGGCGACTGGACGTCGTGCCGCTGCCCCAGATGTCGTCGGCGTCAGTGAAGAGGGTGCCGGTGCCGGAGGTGGCCCCGTTGAGGTCGGTCGTCGAGTTCCCGGCGGCATCCTTGAGCTGGTAGCTGCCCGAGACGAGGGTCGTGCCGATGCTTACGGTCCCCACGTAGATGCCGGCACCGGTGCCGTCCTTGATGTCCTCCCAGGACTGCAGGACCGCCCCCGAGCGCGCGTCGACGATCGAGTGCAGCCGGCTGGGCGTCTGGCCGTCGGCCTGCACGCCCTCGGTCACCATGTCGTAGGCGAGGACCGGCCCCTGCTCGGTGGTGAACACGACGAGCTCGCCCCGTTGGGGGGCCGTGCCGCGCTGCCGTTGGACGCTGCCGCGTGCAGCCGCGAGGGTGAGCGTGGGGGTGGTCGAGGCCACCGCGACCGCGCCGTCGCGGTTCCACGAGGTGGAGCGCGGGATGCCCGCCGCGTCCTGGTGGAGAACGAAGTCGCCCCCGATCACCCGCAGTCCGGCGAAGCTGCGGGCGTAACGGACGTGACTGCTGCCGTCGGGGTCGTTGAGGACCGCGGTGACGACCAGCCCCTCGCGGCTGTCGAGTCCGAGGCCCTGGGCGATCTGCCCGGCTCGCGCCTGCTCGGAGGTCACGGTGCGCGGTTGGGGGCGCTGCGCGGCGGGTATGCCGGTCGCCCGGCTCTGGGCGCCACCGGCGGCACTGGCGGCACTGGCGGCACTGGCGGCGGCAGCGCCGGGGACGGCGGTCGCGAGCGCGACCACGGCGGCGAGGGTGACGCGGGTCATGCGTGTCACGGTTTCCTCCTCGAGAGGCTGGCAGCCGGCCCCGGTCGGGGGCGGCGACCCGGCCACATGGGCGGCGCAGGGTGTCCGCGATGTCCGAGTCGAGCCGACGATGACGCCGTCTCACATCGTGGTCAAGAGGAACTGGAGATCCTTGACTCGATCCGGACCATTCCTTGACATCTTCCTGACCGAAGTCCAACCCGGTGTTGACCTTCCCGTGGTTCGCGGCCGGCTCCTCGTCGCCGCCGTGTCACCGCCCCCCTCGCCCGCGACGGATGGGTTTGTGTCGTCAAACGGTGAAATGGCGACAACAACCCATCCCTCGCGGCGGCGGGCACCCCCGCTCCGCTGGTCTAATGGCAGCGTGGACGCGCGGCGTGGCGATCGGGTCGCGGCATACCTGCGTCGGCTCGGGCGGCGCGACCTCGCGGGCGCGCCGGCGGACCTCGACAGCCTCGTCGCCCTGCACCGCGCGCATGTCGAGCGGGTCGCCTACGACACGCTGCCCAACGTCCTCGGGCGACCGGTGCCTGCCGACGCCGACTCGAGCGTCGCGGCGATGCTGGCCGGGCGCGGCGGCTACTGCTTCCACCTCAACGGTGCTTTCGGCTGGCTGCTCGAACGTTGGGGGTATGCCGTGGCGCACCACCGAGCGGGAGTCCAGGGTGCGCGCGATCCCGGACCGGTCGGGGCCAATGGCAACCACCTCGCGCTCACCGTCGAGCTGGAGGGGCGGCCATGGCTCGTCGACGTCGGGCTGGGCAGCGCCCTGCACGAGCCGGTCCCGCTCGCGACCGGATTCTCGCAGCAGGGCCCCTTCCGGTATGCCGTGCGGCCCTCGGACCTCGTCCCCTGCGGCTGGCGCTTCGACCACGATCCGGTCGCCGATTCCTTCGTCGGCATGGACCTCGACCTCGCGCCGGTGTCGCTCGTGGAGGCGACCACGCGGCATACCGAATTGTCGAGCTCGCCGACCTCGCCATTCGTGCGGGCGCTCGCGGTGCAGCGACGCGACGCCGAGGGAGTCGACCTGCTGCGCTGGAACTGGTTGCTGCGGATCGACGGCGCCGGTCGGCACGAGCGCGTCCTCGGGTCGCCGGGGGAGTTGGCGCAGGTCTACGGCGACGTCTTCGGGCTGTCGCTCGACGGGGTTGGCGAAGCGGAACTGGCGGCCGTGTATGCCGCCCAGGCCGCGGCATACGAGCGCCGACTCGCCAAGGCCGCCGAGGGATGACCTGGCTACCGCCAATAGGGGCTGGGCGGGTCGACTGTGGGGTCGGTAATGGTGTAGCGCCGGCCACGTTGCAGGAGGTGGTCAAGGATGGCGTGGAGGGGCTGCGGGACGCACTCGTCCAGCAGCACCCTCACGCTGCCGACGCCCCAGAAAGGGTCACCAGACCGGCCAGTTCCTTCGCCCCCGCGATCCCTGCCGGCGTCGCGGACGGGTAGAGGGCGACAATCTCGTCGTCGTTGAGGCCGTCAGAGGCGAGAGATGCGATCGCGTCGAACGGCAGCCGGGTTCCTTCGAGGACTGGGTAGCCGCCGCGGACTTCCTCATCGATGACGAGCCCCTTCGCTGGCTCGGTCAGGCTGGGAACTCGTCGGCCGTCGTCCGTGGTGAACTCACGAAACACCTCTTCCATGACGACTCGGAAACCTGGCTGTCCCGGATTCTCGACCACGTCGACGTAGTCGCCCTCCGGGGAGAGCCAGACGATAGTGCGACCCTTCGGGGACGCCTTGAGCCGATGAGCAGACAGGTGGGTATCCGGATGCGCCACCTTCAGGTGTTCGACCGCCCGCCGGATCCGCTGCAGGCTCGTCCGTTGGCGGAGCTTGACGAACACGCGCAGGGCGACGAGATCCTCGAACGAGTAGGCGGCCTTGCGACCTGGCGTGGAGCCTGAGGGGGCTAACAGGACTCCCTTGGCACCGGGGGTGCGCCAGAACCCGAGCTGGGGGACGGTCGCGCCGGTCAGCACGCTCGTCATTCGGGTGTCGTACATCGTCCCTCCCTCCGCGTGACAGTCCGGCCACCCTTGGTGGGTGTCTCTTCGTCAGTGTGCCTGCACGGACCGTCAGAGCGCGCGACGAACGGCTCCAGTCCGTCGGCGTCGATCGCAGGCGCTGGTGGACGGTTGCGCGAGCGGTGGGAACTGGCGGAGGCGGCGGGATTTGAACCCGCGAGGGGTTTCATCCCCAACACGATTTCCAATCGTGCGCACTAGGCCACTATGCGACGCCTCCGTGGGGGAGGGTACCGGAGCGCCCGGGCGGGCTGGAAATCGGTCGAACCCTGTCGGCGGGCGCTGGCAGACTCGACCCTCGTGAGCAGCGGGACAGGGCAGGCCTCGGACATGGTCCCGGACTCGTCGCCCGCCCGTCCGGCCCTGCGCGACTTCTGGACCGAGCTGCCCCGCGAGGGCAAGTGGCTGCTGTCGACGATCGTCATCGACTTCGTCGGCGCCGGGCTCGTGCTGCCCTTCCTCGTCGTCTACCTCCACGAGGTGCGGGCGCTCCCGCTCGACCGGGTGGGGCTGCTCGTGTCGATCCCGGCGATCGTCGGGCTGCTCATCCTGGGACCGACCGGGCACCTGGTCGACCGGGTCGGGGCCCGGCGGATCATCGTCGTCGCGATCGTGTGCATGATCGCGGGCAATCTCCTGCTCGCGATGGCCCGCGACGAGATCCTGGCCGGCGTCGCCCTCGTCCTCGAGGGGATCGGGGGCGGGGTCATGTGGCCGGCCGTCCAGTCCTTCGTGAGTGCCGTCATGCCCT
>JAKPEG010000184.1 GCA_029552065.1 Actinomycetes bacterium | reverse complement strand
GCCCACCCCAGCCTTGGCACCCCTTGCCGAACGGAGTGGTATGCCGTGGGCGCAGCTCGCCAGCACGCCGCCCTCCCGCGTTTGGCCCGTCCCGGGTTTGCACAGACGGTCAACGACCTGCGCAAGCGCCGCGGTCAGACGTAGTCGTACTCACTGGCAGCGGAACCGCCGGCGAGCGCGGCATACCCGGGCCCCCGGTCGAAGAAGGGGGCGTCCTCGCCGCGGTCGCCCCGCAACTGCCCTCGGAGCGCGTCGGAGGCGGCGACATCGATGACCGGCTCGTCCTTGGTGCCACTGGCGACGACGCCGTATGCCGTGCGCGCACCCTCGAAGGACACCTTGCCCCAGCGCAGGTCGCGCTCGACCTCGGCATACGGGCGCTCGAGCGGGTCGCCCCAGCCGCCGCCGCCGGTCGTGCGGATCCGGACGACCTGGCCGGCGCGGATCGGCTCGGCATCGGCGAGGGCGTCGACCTCGCGCTCCTCCGGGCCGCCCGGGTCGATCGTCACCTGGAAGGGTGCGCCGGCCTTGCCGCCCTTGACGCCCCAGCAGGCGAGGATCGAGCGGTCGGCGATCGACATGAAGTGCGCGTCCTTGACCATCCGGATGTGCTTCTCGTAGCCCAGGCCACCCCGATAGCGGCCTGCGCCACCGGAATCCACCGCGAGACCCAGCCGCTCGATGATGAACGGGAAGCGCCCCTCGGTGAACTCGGTCGGCAGGTTGCGGGAGTCCGGGACGACGTGGATGGTGTCCTCGCCGTCGGCGTAGTAGCGCCCGCCCGAGCCGCCGCCGAGCACCTCACGCATGAGGTAGTCGTTGCCGTCGCGGTCGTGCCCGTAGACGCCGGTGTAGCGGATCGTCTCCTGGTCGGCAGGCATCTTGCCGTCGACCGCCTTGGCGACGACCCCGGCGAGCACCCCGAGCAGGCGGAGGATGACGAAGGTGCGGGCATTGGTCGGGCCGGGGTGGATCGGGGTCAGCAGCGTGCCCTTCTCCGGGAAGCGCATCTCGATGAGCGGCACGATGCCCTCGTTGACGTCGAGCTCGGCCATCCGCTCGGGGGTGTCGGCGAGGTTGCGCAGGATCGGGGCGAGCCACTTCTTGAGGAAGTTGCCGCCGACGTAGTCGCCGCAGTGG
>JAKPEG010000182.1 GCA_029552065.1 Actinomycetes bacterium | reverse complement strand
CTCGCCCTATCGGCGGGGTCCCGGTCGGTTCAACTCGCTCTCTAGGCCAACCGAAACCGACCGGTATTGATGGACGTAGTACCCGCACAGAGCGCCTCGCGCAAGCCCCCGCCTGTGCAGGGCGCCGCGGAGCATGGCCCGGCCGATGGTGCATTGTCGCACCGCCGGGTCGGGCTGGCGCTCGAGGAGCTCCCCGACTTCTGGGGTCCGCCGCCGGACGACGGCCTCGCCGAAACCCGCGTATACGGCCTCCCCGGCATCGCGTCCGAGTCCGGCTCGCTGCCAGTGTCTAAGGAAGAAGTACGGGTTCTCCAGATCTCCGATCTATCCGGTGCTCACCTGCGCTCGCACTGCGCCGCGGTCTCGGCCCGACTCCCGCAACTCCGCGGCGCCGGCACGGCCCGCCAGATCCTCGCCGGCCTCGTCGACCACCTGAAGTCCTCGATCCGCCCCCTGTCCGGCGACGTCGAGGCGGTCGCCCTCGAGCTCGGCGTCGTAGCCTCCCGGCGGACCCTGCTCGCGACCTTCGCCCTGCTCGCCGAGCACACCGGCCTGATCCGCCCGACCGGCCGGGGGGAGTTCGAGATCCCGATCGACCGGATCCTGCGCCGCGGTCGTCGCATGGTGCGGACCTGCACCGTCGCCGAGTTTGAGGCGGCGATCGGCAAGTTCGCGATGCCCGAGACCCCGGCGGCCTCTGCCTCCGGGCCGACCTCCCCGAGCGAGTTCCTGCGCGGGCTCCGCGACCGTGCTCGCGAGGCGGCCGAGCTGGTGCTCGAGTACGGCGACGACGGAGCCGAATCGCTCACAGCATGGGTGCGCGCTCACCTCGCGCTGTTCCCCCGCCGGCAGGACTGGCGGCACGTCGGCAACGTCGCGGCGGCCCTGAAGCGGCTGATCGACGCCGGGAAGGTGCGGCCCTGGATCGGCTCGGACGGCCTGGTGCGCTTCGAGGCGGTCGGCGTGAAGCTCGACGGGTACGCCCGAGGCCTCGGGATCGACGTGACCTCCCGGCGGCTCGCCCCTTTGGAGGCCGCTCCGCCGTCGCCGCGGATGCAGGACTTCCTGCGCCGATCCGGCCATGCGCGGCCCGAGGCGCTTGGCCGCGGTGAGGCCGTCGCGATGCAACGGCGCCTGTTCATCCGGCCGATCGGCGCGTTGCATCGTGCGAATGCGCAACTGCGGCTCCGCGGCGATCGGCGAGCCGCGCACCGGATCGCCAGCATGCCGACCGCGACGATCGCTGCTGCGATTCCGGCCCCGCCGGTGCAGCGACGAGCGGTGAACATCCGGCCGCGCGCTGCGTCATGCGGCCGGACGATGCGCGAGGAGCGGGTTGACGGTGTGCCGCCGGTGATCAGCCGCGGCGTTGAGGGTGAGTGCCTGGACGGCCGCAGGGGTCGCCCGGGACGAGCGGCGTTGATCGGCAGCCGCCGGAATTCCGGGTCGGGCGCGTTGAAGGGCCACGTCCGCCCGGATGGCGTTGTAGGCCAGCAGGACGAGCCAGCGCTGAAGATGGAGCGGGCCCGCACGGGCGTTGCAAGCACGAGGGGCGGCACGAGCACGTGGAGCGATTCCGCGTTGATGGCAGTTCGCGCTACACGAGGTGTTGGTCGCCACCCGCGCAGCGCGTCGGCGTTGATGGACTCGGCCAACACGGGCCGGGCATCGTCCCCGGCATGTCCCGCCAAGTCGTCCGCGGCGAATTCGCCGTTGTCGAAGGCCTCCCCGCCGCCGTCGAGGAAGCCCGCCGCGTCCGCGGCCTGTCCTGGCCC
>JAKPEG010000177.1 GCA_029552065.1 Actinomycetes bacterium | reverse complement strand
TGGTGCTCAGCCACGGGGCACCCCCAAACGCAGCACCCTCACGAGTCGATCCCATGCTTCCTGGGCCTCGATCCAGGGGGCCAGGGGCAGGGGCTGGCCAGCCTCGTGGGCCGCATCTTCCGCGGCATAGAGGCGGTCACGGGCGGCGACCAAGCCGGCGCCGGCGGCGCGCAGCTCTTCGAGATCGGCCCGCAGCCGCCCCACCTCGCCCACGGCCCTCGCGGCCTCGGGGTCGAGTCTCGCGGCCAGGGCCAGGCGGGCGGCCCCGGCGGCGAAGGTGGCGACCCACGCGAAGTCACGAGCGGTGGTGCGGGCGTCGTCGAGGCCCGTGGCGGCCAGGTGCAAGAGGACGCCGATCATCGCGTCCCCCGGCGCCAGCGCTCGGCGCTGCCCCAGCTGGTCAGCAGGGCGGGCGGGCCATCGAGGGCCAGGGCGATCTCGCGGGCGGCCTCGCACTCGGCGCACAGGGTCTCGGCCACCGACAGCCGAGGGGCGCCGCAGTCGGCGCAGGGCGCGGCGAACGACGCAGGCAGGACCGGGTCTTCGGCGGCGTCGAGGCGCTCGCGGGCAGCGGCACGCAGAGCGTCGAGGCTGGGGGGCGGGGGCGCCGGCCGGGTCGTCGCCGGGCGGCTGGGGGGCAGGACGGAGGGGATCACGAGGCGACCTCCCAGGGGCCGACGCACAGGTCAAGCCTCTGCCGCTCCTTCTGCGCCCAGGACATCCCGTCCAGCATTCCCTCGACGGCCACCTTGAAGAGCTTCACCTCGCGGTCCTTCATGTGCAGAAACACGCACTTGACCGCCGCCTGTGAGTTCGTGAGGCGCTGGTGGTGAGTGTTCGACACCTTCTGCCGAAACAGGTTGTTCAGATGCCAGGCGCCGCTGTGGAGAGCGGGCCCATCGTTGTTGATGGCCTGCGCAAAGAGCGCCTCGATGCGCTGCGGGCAGATCGGGAACGTGTAGGCGGCGGCAGCAGCGAACGGCGACGACAAACGACCGCTACGCGAGAGTCTGACTGCGAAGCCGACCCCGTCGCGGTGGGCTTCGTAGACCCGCTTGATCTGGTCCACGGTGAGGAAGCCATGCCGCGATCCGGTGGCCAGGTTGTGAAGCGAGTTGCAGATCGCAGCGACCGAGCGCCCGCGCCCCTTGCCCACGGCGCCGTCGATCTCGAGCACGGCGCCAACGTCGCGCGTGGTGCCGCGGTCGAGGGCGAGGAGGGGCGAAGCGCTCTCGTAGTAAACGACGAGCATCGAGACGGAGATGCCGGACGCCTTGATCGCGAGTAGCCGGTGCTGCCCGTCAATGAGCCGACCCTCTTTGTCGAAGGCCAGCCCTTGGTGGGTCAACGTCCACGTTCCCGCCTTCATCTCGGCTGCAAAGCGCTGCACGGACGCCTTGTTGACGGGGCGGTTGCGCTCGAAGTTCTTCGCCAGCCACTCGGTGGCCAGGGCGGGGGTAACGGTAACGACTTCAAAGCGCATCCCTGGGGTTGCTGCGAGCAGCGGAACGCTAGACTTGCTGGTCATCGTGGGTCTCCGGGGTCGGGGTGGTGGGCGTGAGCCCGGGTCCAGCCGGCGATGCGCTCGCAGGCAGGCCGGGGCCCCCGCCCTCACGCCGCCAGGGTGGCCGCGCGGTAGATCGCCCCGTCGCGCCCGGCGGCCGCCTCGATCAGCGAGGCCCGCAGCAGCGACAGGCGGTCGGCCGCCTCGCAGGCAGCGTCCACCTCGGGGCTCCACTGGACGCTGGCCCAGCACTCGGCCCCCAGGTCGACGCGCCAGGCGTGGATGGTGCTGCTGGCGAGCTTGTAGACCGACAGGGCCTCGGGCAGGGCGCGGGCGTCGCGGCGGGCCACCGTCAGGAGGTAGGCGACGCTGGCGAGGAGGTTGTGAGCCACCTCGGCCGTGCTGCTGGCCTCGTGGCCCATCAGGTCGTCGACCTCGCAGAGCGCGCGGTCCAGGGCCTCATCGTCAGCGAAGGAGGCGGCGGTGTCGGCGACGGCGGGGGCGGCAGCGGCGTTGTTCATGTCCCCCAACATGGTTCTTTCCGTAACTAGTTTCAAGAGGAACTAGGTTGGGGGGTGTCATTTAGGTGCGCTAGTGTAGGATAAAACTGCCCTCGCGGCCCCCTTGGGCCGGGTATCTTCTGGGGATGTCGCAGCCGTCGAGCCCGCGAGGGCTCTCCCCCTTCATCGCGATCGGCCAGCCCGGCAGATCCTTGAAGGTCTTGTGGCGGGCCCCCGAGCTGGCCGGCGCCGAGGGCGGGGAGTCGGTGAGGTCGCGGGGCCCTCCGCCGGTGGTGAGCCACTAGTTTTACTTGCACCTAGTTTCGCAAGGAACTACCTTGGGGCTATGGCGTTCCCCACGCTTCGCCGCACTCGACTTGGCCCTCTCTTTTCCGAGGGCTCCCGCCTGCTTCGCCGGGTCATCGAGGGGCGCCGCTGGTCGATGAACGAGACGGCGCGGCAGGTCGACGCCACGACCGGCATGCTGGCCCAGTGGCTCTTCGGGGACCGGCGCCCCGGGCTGGAGTGGGCCATCAAGCTGCGCGATCTGCTGGGCATCCCCGTCGATGCCTGGGTGCAGCCGGCGCAGGCCCCCGCCGAGGCGGCCGCCTGATGGCCGGCAAGGTCTACACCTTCCCGCAGGCCCCCCGGCGCCCCGAGCCGGCGCCCTCCCCTGCGCTGCTGGCGGCCCTGCACCTGGACGCGGCGGCCGCGGGCGAGCGCGCTCGGGCGGCGCTGCGGGCGAAGGATCTGATCGAGAAGAAGATCGCCGAGGTCGAGGCCAAGCTCAACGGCGGGGCGGCGTAGGTGCCCTCCGTCGCCGCTGCCCTGTGGGTCGAGGCTGAGCAGGCCCGCGTCGCCAAGCTGGGCGGCGCCGAGTCCCCGCTGGTGCTCGCCGAGCGCGCCTGGGACGCCGGCCGCCAGCAGGGCCGCGGCGAGGGCCGCGCCCAGGTCGGCGCCGCCGTGCTCGCCCGCGACCTCCGCACCCTGGCGGCCGAGCTGGTCGCCGCCTCCCGCGATGCCGACGAGCTGACCCTGCGGTCGCTGGCGGAACGCATCGCCGAAGAACTCACAAACCCCACCCGCCCGGAGCCGCGCGCCAACGCGACCCCAGGCGATTCCTCTGTCTGACCAAAGGAACTCCCCGTGAACAACCATAGCACAGAGCTAGCCCTCGCATTTCTCAACGCCTCCCCGGTGCCCCGCATTGTCGGGGAACCACGACTCTGGATCGCTGACGCCCTCGACGCCTGCCCCGCGGGCATCCCCGCCACCCCTGCCCCGCGCGCCCGGCGCGGGCACCCCGCCCGGAGGTCCGCGTGATCGGTCTAGCTGAAGTGTCCTGTCCGGCCATGACCTCGCTCCCAGCGCTCGACCTCCATGCGAGCGCTCTGTCTGGCGTCTACTTCGTCCAGCAGGGCGAGAGCGGCCCCATCAAAATTGGCTGGAGCCGCAACGTCCGCTCGCGCCTCGCGACTCTCCAGACCGCCACCCACGAGCGGCTACGCCTGCTCCTCGTGCTCGGAGGCAAGCCCGAGGACGAGCGGCGGCTACATTCCTGGTTTGCCCACGAGCGCCGCGGCGGCGAATGGTTCCACTCCGACGGCGAGGTCGGGGCCTTCGTGGCCGCAAAGCTTGCCAGGCCGGCCGAGCCGGTCGGGACGGCGCGGTGTGATGGTCAGCAGCCGGGGGAGCCGTGCTGGGGCGATGTTCGCCGCTACAGCATTGACGACGACTGGTTTTGCGAAGGCCACTGGGAAGCGCGCGAGGGGCGCGGTTACTTGCCGGAACCGCCGCATTTTCATGGCCCAAACAAGACCGATGAGATGGGCAGGCATTGCCAGAATGCCTGCGGGAGCGAGCCTTGCTGGGGGGAGATCGTCAGGGTCGCCGACTTCGACGATACCTACTGCGAGGCCCACCACCCCATCGACGGCGTCTACGCCGCGATCCGCAACGAAGTGCAGGGCGGGGACCCGGGACCGTCGGACCTGTACCCCCGGCTCGTCGCGCTCGAGGAGCGCCTCTCGGAGTGCATCCGCCACCTCGGTACCAGTGCGGAATGCAATGGTCCTGAGTTCGTCAAGAGTGAGCTGTGGGACGTGCTCAGCGCGGTCGAATCCCTCCGCAAACAGGCCGGGAGTGAGCCTTGACGGTCCCCTACTTCGGAGAGGTCTACCTGGCTGTCGCCTCGCCCGCGCCTCGCGCCTGCGTCGTCGTGGCCTTCCTCGCCGTCGCTGAGGGGGGCCAGCGCAAGATCGACGTCGAGACCACCCCGAGCGAGATGACCGTGCCGCAGGCGACCGCCTGGGGGCTGCAGCGGGCGCTCGAGCGCCTGGGGGGCCGGCGGGCCAGCCTGCACACCAACCTCAAGGCGGCCGTCGACCTGATGGCCGGCTCGCCCCTTGAGCTCGGCGAAGACTTCCGGGGGCTCATGGGGCGGGTCCGGGCGAGCTGCGAGACCACGGGCTCTGCGGTTGTCTGGTGCCGCTCGAGCGAGGAGCCCATGGCGCTGGTGCGCCGCAAGGCAAACGAGGCCCTGACCCTCCACGGGGCCAGGGCATGAGGGCAACCCGGATGCAACCGACCCCCCAGATGGCCTCGGCGCTGAAGCTCGCCGGGCAGGGCTACAAGGTCTTCCCCTGCTACGAGATCCGCGCCGGCCGCTGCTCGTGCGGGGCCCCCCGGTGCAAGAGCCCAGGCAAGCACCCCCGCCTCGACGACGGCCTCAAGGGCGCCAGCTGCGACGTCGAGACGGTGCGCGGCTGGTGGGAACGCTGGCCCCAGGCCAACGTCGCGCTCGTGACCGGGCGCTACGGCGAGGGGAAATACCTCATCGTCATCGACGCCGACGCCAAGCACGGCGGGGTGCTCAACCTCACCCACCTCGAAGTGCGCCACGGAAAGCTCCCCCCCACCGCCCGGGCCTTCACCGGCGGAGGCGGCGAGCACGTCTTTCTCACCAGCGACCGACCGCTGCGCAACACCGCCTCGCAGCTCGCCCCCGGTGTCGACACCCGCGGCGAGGGCGGCTACGTGCTAGTGGCCCCGAGCAACCACATCTCGGGGGGGCTCTACCGCTGGGACGACGACGGAGGTCTCGAGACTGCGGCCCCGCTGCCCATGCCCCCCGCCTGGGTCGACGCCTGTGACCAAGGCAAGGGCCCCCGCGCCGCCCGGGCCCCCGTCGGTGCCGCCGACGTTATCATCGAGGGCGGGCGCAACCTGCACCTGACCAGCCTGGCCGGCGCCATGCGCCGCCGCGGCGCCAGCGAGCGGGTGATCCTGGCCGCGCTGCTCGAGGAGAACGACGACCGCTGCCGCCCCACCCTCGACGCCGCCGAGGTCCAGGTGATCGCCGCCTCCGTCGCCCGGTACGAGCCCGCCGACGCCTGGAAGTCGGTGCCCCGGCAATCCAAGGAGGAGGCCCCCGGGGGCGCCGCTGAGGCCCCCCCGCCTTCGAGCGCCACCGCCGGCACCACCGACGAGACGGCCGCGGCGAGCTGGGAAGACCTGCTGATCTGGACCAAGAAGGGGGGCCTCGTCGCGAGCCTGGCCAACCTCGAGGCCATCCTTCGCTACGCCCCCGAGTGGGCCGGAGTCCTGGCCTATAACGAGGCCCGGGGGGAAGTCGAGTTCCGCTTCCCGCCCCCCTACAGCGAGCACACGGGCCCCTGGCACGCCCACCCGATCACCGACCCCGACGAGGGCAACATCGCGGTCTTCCTCGAGCGCCGCCGTGGCCTGCGCATCGCAACCCGGGTGGTGCACGAGGCCGTCGCCATGGTGGCTCGCGTCAACAGCTACAACCCCGTGACCGACTACCTCGGGGGGCTCACCTGGGACGGAGAGAAGCGCCTCGACGCCTGGCTCACAACCTACTGCGGCGCCGCCGACACCCCCTACAGCCGCGCCGTCGGGGCGGCCTGGATGCGCGCGGCCGTCGCCCGGGCGTTCCTGCCGGGCTGCACCATCTACGGCGTCCTCATCCTCGAAGGCCCCCAGGGCAAGGGCAAGTCGACGGCCTTCCGGGTGCTGGGGGGCGAGTTCTTCGCCGACGACCTGGGCGACCTCGAGAGCAAAGACACCCTGCTCAAGCTCCGGCGGTCGTGGCTGATCGAGATGCCCGAGCTGGCGGCGGCCCGGCGCTCCGTCGTCGAGCAACAGAAGGCTTTCGTTACCCGCACCCACGACGAAGTGCGCGCGGTCTACGGCCGGAACACGGCGACCGTTCCCAGGCGCTGCCTCTTCGGGGGGAGCACCAACAGCAGTGAGTACTTGCAGGACACGACCGGCAACCGCCGCTGGTGGCCGGTGCGGGTGGGGCAGGCCAACCTTGAGCAGCTCGTCGCCGACCGTGACCAGCTCTGGGCCGAGGCCGTGGCCACATGGCGGGCCGGCGCCGGCCACAATATCCCCTCGTCGCTCTGGGGGGTCGCCGCCGAGGAACAGGAGCAGCGGGCCGAGTCTGACCCCTGGGAGGATGCCATCCGCGACCACCTCCTCGGCCTCGACGAGACCAACCTGGGCCAGGTCATCGCCGCCATCGGCCTGCGCCTCGAGCAGGTGGGCGACCGGGAGAGCAAGCGCATCGTCCGGCTCCTGGCCCGGTGCGGGTGGCAAAAGCGGCAGGTGCGGCGAGGGAGCAAGGTAGTCCGTCTCTACGTTCCTACGGGGTTGTCACCCCCGTCACTACCGTCACGCCCTCCCCCAAAACCGGGCAGTGACAGGACGGCGCCGCCTGATTTGCAGGGTTGTCACCCCCGTCACGCCCCCGAAGTGTCTGGCGAAAGTTCCTGGGGGAATTCTTCTTCTATGAATGTTTACCCTGGTAGTGACGGTAGTGACGGTAGTGACAAAAGCCAAAATGTAGAGGTCGCACCCTGTTGCCCCCTGGAAGCTCCGGACAGCGGGCAGGGTGTGACGGGCGTGACAGCAGCCGAAACCGCCTACCGGGTGGCTTTCGCTCAGGCCGTGGCCGCTGGCTACACCGATGCTGAGGCCGCGGAAATTGCCCACGCGGAAGCCTCGAACGTCGCGCCGACCGAGGGCTCCGATGCTTAATCCCCCTTCCCTCGAAGACCTGCTGGCCGACCCCCGCCTCCGTCCCCCGGGGGGATGGTCGGCCCGCGCCGAGCAGTGGGCCGAGGATCGCGACGTCGCTTCCTGGCGCGATGTCGGGGTCAACCGGCGGCGGCGCCGAGACCTCGCCCAGGCCGAAGGGGAGGCCCACGAGCTCGCCGCCGAGCTGGCCGCCAGCGAGGCCACCCGCCAGCGCCTCGCCCGGGGGTGCCCCGATGTCTGACCAAGACCTCGACCTGGCCAAGCAAGTCGCGGCCCTGACCGCCGAGCGAGACGCGCTCCGGGCCCGGGTGACCGAGCTGGCCCCGCGCTGGCGCACGCTCCACACCGTCGACGTCGAGGTGCTCACCCTGAGCGAGGCCAACCAGCGGGAGCACCCGATGGCCCGCGCCAAGCGGGTCAAGATCCAGCACGAGGCCGTGGCCCTGGCGCTGTGGAGGGACGTGGGCCGCCTCGAAGGCCCCCGGCTGCTGGCCCAAGAGGGCCGTCTGCTGGTCTGCATGACCCGCCAGGGCGCCCGACTGCTCGACACCGACAACCTCGCCGGAGCCCTCAAGGGGTGCCGGGACGCCATCGCGCAGTGGCTCGGCTGCGACGACGGGGCCAAGGCCCCCGTCCGCTGGCACACCGAGCAGGAAGCGCACAAGCGCTGGCGGCTGCGGCCCCGGGTGAGGATCGATCTCATGGGGGTCGAGCAAGAGGCCGGCGGTCAGCTCGTGCTGGGGGGTGGCCGGTGAGCGCCCTCCCCGCCCCCACGGCCCACGCCCGCTACGCCCTGTGGCTCGGGCACCTCGCCAAGACCGCCAGCAGCCCCGAGCGCGCCGCCGAGGAGGCTGCGGCGACCTGCCGGGGCCTCTACCCCCACCAGGCTCGTACAGCGGGCAAGGAGACCGACCCCCATGGCTGACCCGTTTCAGACCTGGATAGCCCAGGTCGACCCCGCCGCCCCCGGCGTGAGCTTCTACGGCGTCGACCGCTCGCTGCCCGTGCGCCGCCTCGACGCCATCCGGGGCCAGGCTGCGGCCTACCCCGACGGGGACCTCGCGTGGCTCCTGGCCCAGCACGACAAGGCGCAGGCCACCGTGAGCGAGCTTGGTTACAAGCTCGACAGCGCGGGCCACGAGTGGTTCGAGACGGAGAAAGAGCGCGACGCCGCTCGCGCCGACCTCGCCGCCCTGCGCCGCCTCGCCCTCGACGCGGTCACCGCCGTCGGCCTCTGCCCCTGCACCGACCCAGACGGCGACTGCGCCAAGATCCGCGCCCTCAGCGACGCGCTGCCCCCGGAGGCCCCGTGATCGACCTCGACACCCTCCTCGCCGACCCGGCCCACCGTCCCCCCGAGGGCTGGAGCGTCCGGGCCGAGGCCTGGGCCCACGACCGCGACACCGCGAGCTGGCGGGACGTGGGCGAGGCCCGGCGCCTCCGCCGCGACCTGGCCCTCGAACGGCAGGAGGTCGCCGACCTGGCGGCCGAGTTGCACGCCCGGGGCGGGGAGGCCCCGCGGTGGTGACCTCCCTCTCGGTTCCCTCCCGCCTCCCTTTCGATTCCATCGAGGTTGCCCGTGGCTTACGACAACGAGGCCTTCCTGCGCTGGCCCTCGCTCCAGGCCCCCCGGCTTCACCTGGGTGCCCACCCCTGGGAACCTCGCTTGCG
>JAKPEG010000174.1 GCA_029552065.1 Actinomycetes bacterium | reverse complement strand
CTTCCCCTCGCGCTACGAGGGATTCGGCATCCCGGTCGTCGAGGCCCAACGGTTCGGCTGCCCGGTGGTCGCCGCCGACGCGTCCTGCATCCCCGAGATCGCCGGCGACGGCGCGCTGCTCGTCGACCCGGACCGGCCCGGCGATTTCGTCGCCGCCGTCCGGGCGTTGCGTGCCGATCCGCGGCGCCGGGCGGAGCTGGTCGCCGCCGGCCGCGCCAACGCCGCACGCCTCACGTGGGACGCCAGCGCCGACACGCTCGCGGCCCTGCTCGTCCGGCTGCTCGAGGAGCCGTCGGCGCCCACGGTCGACTAGCCTTCGGGCCGTGGGTCTGCAGACGAGTGCACAGGCGCGGTATGCCTTCGTCCGGCGGCTCGTGGCCGACCGGCTCCCGGTCGGGTCGCGGCTCGTCGAGTTCGGCGCCGCGCCCGGCGACCAGTGCGTCGCCCTCGCCGAGGCGGGCTATCGCGTCACCGCGGTCGATCTCGGCCTCAGCTCGGACGCCTGGGCCGACGCCCCCGAGGGGCGGATGGTCGACTTGTTCGAGCGGCACGGGGTGGACTACGTCGAATGGGACCTCGAGCGGACCCCCTATCCGCTGGCCGGGGCGGCATACGACGGGGTGATCTTCACCGAGGTCTTCGAGCACCTGCGCGATTATCCCGTGCGGGCGCTCGAGGAGGCCGCTCGGGTCCTGCGCCCCGGAGGTTTCCTCTTCTTCACGACTCCCAACGCCGGCTACCTCGTCAACCGGGTGCGACTCGCGACAGGCCGATCGGTCTACACCGCCCTGCCCGACTGGATCGGTGGGGTCCCGCACGCCCGACATGCCCGCGAGTACCTCGTCGGCGAGATCGTGGAAGTGCTGGGCGTCGCCGGACTGCGGCCCGTGCTCGTCACGGGCAGGCACTTCCACCTCGCCGGTGGCGGCCCACTCAAGCGGGCAGCCAAACGCGGCATCGACCTGCTCGCCCGCGTGCGGCCGACCCTGGGCCCGATGGTCGTCGCGGTCGCCGAGAAGCCGCCGGCGAGCTGAGCCCGCCGGCCCCACCGGACCCACTGGGGCGGTCGGCGGGCGGCTCAGCCCGGTCCGTCGGTGGCCCGCCGGTAGCACTCGGCATATGCCCGGGTCACCGCGTCCCAGCCGTAGCCGGCTGCGGCAGCCTGTCCCTCGCGCCCGAGGCGCTCGGCCGTCGCTGCGTCGGTGAGCAGCCCCACCACCGCCTCGGCGAGGGCGTCGGGGTCCTCGGGGTTGACGAGCAGCCCGGTGCGGCCGTCGGCGACGAGGTCGGCCGGGCCGTCGCGATCGGTGGCCACGAGCGGGGTGCCCGAGCGCCAGGCCTCGAGCACGACGAGGCCGAAGGCCTCGCGCCGGCTCGGGACGACGACGACGTCCGCGGCCGCGAACTCGGCTGCGACCTGCTCGGCCGAGAGCCGGCCGAGGAAGGTGACGGCATCGGCGATCCCGGCGGCGGCGGCCGCGTCCGCGAGCGCCCGCTCCTGCGTCCCCGTGCCACCGATCCGCAGCCGGGCCTCCGGCAGCCGGCCGACGACCCGGGCGAACGCCTCGAGGAGCAGGTCGAAGCCCTTCACCCGCTCGAGCCGTCCGACCGCGACGACGCTCGGGACGGTCCCGCCGCCCACCTCGAACCCCCGGTATGCCGCGTGCACCGGCACCGCCGGGTCCAGCCGGATGCCGTTGGGCACGACCGAACCCCCGCGCAACCCGAACCGCGCGCCTAGGTCGGCCAGCGCCACCGGGGAGCACGCGGTGACCGCCGAGGCCTCCCGCAGAGCCCGGCGCAGCCCGAATCGCAGCTGTGCGGAGTCGGCGAAGACCTCCGGATCCATCAGCGTCTCGCCGTGTCCCGACACGACGAGCGGCACGTCGCGCCGGTGGTGCAGGAGCACGGCATACACCCCGTTGGGACCGAAGCAGTGGACGTGCAGCACCTCGGGACGGTCGGCGGCCCAGGCCGCCGACCAGGCCCGCCAGGCAGGTCCCACCTCGCGGACGAACCGGGCGAGCGCGGACGGGCGCCCGGCCGGCAGGGGGGTCGGCAGCCAGCGCACCGGTATGCCGTCGACCAGGCCGGTGCCCAGCCGCTCGCCCCGGTCGACCGTCCAGACGACGACCTCGTGCCCCTGCGCGCGCAGCGAGCGGGCGACC
>JAKPEG010000115.1 GCA_029552065.1 Actinomycetes bacterium | reverse complement strand
GTCCTCGGCGATGAACCGGTCGATGAACTCGTAGTTGTCGACCACCGAGTCCATCACCGCGTGGAGCACCGCGAGCGGGCCGAGGCGCAACTGGATCGGTTGGGCCTCGAGCTTGCGGCGCACATGGTCGAGCGGATTGGCCTCGCCGCGGCGCACGGTGACGACGAACCGGTCGCCGACGAAGACCATCACCTCGCCGGTCTCGATGTCGGACGTGCGCTCGACATAGCGCAGGGTCTTGAGCACGGCGAGCAGACTGCCTTCGTAGGCGTCGATCTTGGCTCGCTGGTTGCCCAGCACGGCGTCCTCGACCGCGAGCGGGTGCAGGCCGAGTTCGGCGTTGACGAGGGCGAACTCCTCGTCGGTCGGGTCCTTGAGCCCGATCCACAGGAAGCCCGACGCACTGGCCCGCAGCGCGGCCAGCTCGTCGCCGAGGTCGGCCACCGGCAGGCGGATTCCGTCGACGTACATGGCTTGGTCGACGATCACAGCGGGCATTCCACCATGAACCCGCCGCTCCGTGCGACACCTTGGCCGTTACGGTGACCACGTGTCCACTGTGATCCTCCTCCGCCACGGCCGCACGACCGCCAATGCGAGCGGCACCCTCGCCGGATGGACGCCCGGCATCGCCCTCGACGAGGTCGGGCGCGAGCAGGCGCAGGCGGTCGGACGGCGGCTCGCCGAGGCCGGGATCCGGCCCGTGCGAGTGGTGAGTTCCCCGCTCGAACGCTGTCGGGAGACGGCCGACGTCGTGCTCCGCGCCCTCGCGGCCGACCAAGGAGGCGACGGGCACGGCATACCGGTGGAGACCGACGACGGGCTGGGGGAGTGCCACTACGGCGCATGGACCGGGCGACCGCTGCGCGAGCTGGCCGCCGAGCCGCTCTGGCGGGTCGTCCAGGACCACCCGTCGGCGGCGCGTTTCCCCGACGGCGAGGGCGACACCGCCGGTATGCCGGGTGAGTCGATCGCGCAGATGCAGGCCCGCGCGGTGTCTGCGCTGCGCCGGTTGGACCGGGCCGTGGAGGCCGCCCACGGCCCGCGTGCGGTGTGGCTGGCCGTCTCGCACGGGGACGTCGTGAAGTCGATCCTCGCCGACGCCGCCGGCATGCACCTCGACCACTTCCAGCGGCTCGTCGTCGACCCGGCGTCGGTGTCGGTGGTCCGCTACACGCATCGACGGCCCTTCGTCCTGCGGCTGAACGACACCGGCGGCACGCTCGCGGGCATCGTGCCACCAGAGCCGCCACCCGAGCACGCCCACGGGGATGCCGCCGACGGGGACGCCGCCGTCGGGGGCGGTGCCGGGTCGTCCGGGGCGGGTTAGGGTTCCGGTATGCCGTTCTACGACTTCGATCCGCCCCAGCGGTTCGTCGCGGGCACGGTCGGCCCCCCGGGCCAGCGGGTCTTCTTCCTCCAGGCTCGCGATCTGCGTCGCCTCGTGAGCGTGTCCTGCGAGAAGGAACAGCTCGTCCTGCTGTCCGACCGGCTGCTCGACCTGCTCGACGAGCGGGCCGGCGCGGCCGGTGCGGAGGCGGCGGCCGCGGCATACGCCGACGATGCACCCCTCGACACCCCGATCGAGGACGAGTTCCGGGTGAGCACTCTCTCGCTCGCCTGGGACCCCGACCGCCCGTCCGTCGTCATCGAGGCCACGCCCGAAGAAGACGGCGCCGAAGAGCAGGGGCCCGAACGGGAGGGGGTCACGCCGACCGAGGGTCTGCGGGTGACGATGAGCCCGGCCCAGGCTCGCGCCTTCGCCCGGCGGGCACAGGCCCTCATCTCGGCAGGTCGGCCGCCGTGCCCCTTCTGCGGGGGGCCGCTCGACCCGCAGGGACACGTCTGTCCGCGGGCCAACGGCTACCGCCGCTGACCACCCGAGACCATCCGAGACTCCCCGAGACCATCCGAGAACATCCGACAACATGGACGGGCCGCGAACCCCGGCGCAGACGGCGCAGGTCGAGACCGTGCTCGCGGCCGGCCGACTCGAGATCGTCGGCAGGATCGTCGAGGCCTCCAACGTCGCCCTGCTCGTCGCCGTCACCCTCGACGATGGCGAGCCGATCCACGCCATCTACAAACCGATTCGCGGCGAACGTCCGTTGTGGGACTTCCCGCACGGCACGCTCGCCGAACGCGAGGTCGCCTCCGCACGGATCGCCGAGGCCACCGGGTATGCCGTCGTCCCCCCGACCGTGCTGCGCGAGGGCCCGATGGGGACCGGCTCGGTGCAGCTGTGGATCGGAGACCCGTTCGCGGCCGAACTCCCGGCGGACACGGCACCGGTGCGGGTCGTGGCGCAGGGCAAGGTCCCCGCCGGCTTCCTCGAGGTCATCGACGGCGAACTCGGCGACGGGAGCGCGGTCACGGTCGTCCACGAGGATCGCTCCGACCTGCGCGACGCCGCGGTGCTCGACGCGATCCTCAATAACAGCGACCGCAAGGGCTCCCACCTCGTGCGTGACGGTCACGGGGTGCTGTGGGGCTTCGACCACGGACTCACCCTGCACGCCGAGCCCAAGTTGCGGACGGTCCTGTGGGGGTGGGCCGGCCAGCCCCTGCGCGAGTTCGACCTCACCCGGCTGCGCAGCCTGGGCGAACGCCTCGCCGACCCCACCGACACGCTCGCGGTCGAGCTCGGCGAGCTGCTTCCCTCGGCCGATCTGGAGGGGCTGCGCGCCCGGGTGGCGAGGCTCGTCGCCGCCGGCTGCCATCCGCGGCCGGGCCGGGGATGGCCCTCGATTCCGTGGCCGGCCCTGTGAGCGGGAGCGGATAGGCTCGCTCGGTGCGTTCCTGGCCGACCCCGTTCCTGCCCGAGCTGCCCGACACCGGCACGCGGCCGGTCGTGCGCCTGCACGACAGCGCGAGCGGAGGCCTGGTCGAGGTGCCGCTCGGACCGGTCACCGGGCTCTACGTCTGCGGGATCACGCCCTACGACGCCACCCACCTGGGACACGCCGCCACCTATGTCACCTTCGACGTGCTCAACCGGGCGTTGCGCGATGCCGGGCACACCGTCCGTTACGTGCAGAACGTCACCGACGTTGACGATCCGCTCCTGGCCCGCGCAGCCCGGGACGGGGTCGACTGGGTGCACCTGGCCGACCGCGAGACGGCGCTGTTCCGGGAGGACATGACGGCGCTGTCGGTCGTCCCGCCCGAGCACTACCTCGGAGTCACCGAGAGCGTCGACTTGATCGTCGCGGACATCCTGCGGCTGTGTGCCGCCGACGCGGCATACTCGGTGGCGACGAGCGAGTCCGCCGGCGAAGACGTCTACCTCGACCTCGCGCGGTGCCCCTCCTTCGGCGAACTCGCCGGGCTCACCCGCGCCCAGATGCTCGTCCTGTCCGCCGAACGGGGCGGCGACCCGGAGCGCCCCGGCAAGCGCGACCCGCTCGACCCGCTGCTGTGGCGGGCCGAGCGCGTCGACGAGCCCTCGTGGGACGGCGGCGACCTGGGTCGCGGTCGGCCGGGCTGGCACATCGAGTGCACGGCGATCGCACTGGAGCACCTGGGCATCCCGTTCGCCGTCCAGGGTGGCGGCACCGATCTGGTCTTCCCGCACCACGAGATGAGCGCGGCCCAGGGGTGTGCGCTCGCGGGCGAGCGGACCTTCGCGCAGGTCTACGTCCACCAGGCGATGGTGGGCTACCAGGGCGCGAAGATGAGCAAGTCCAAGGGGAACCTCGTTCTCGTCTCCGCGCTGCGCGCTCGGGGCGTCGACCCCGCGGCCATCCGACTCGCCCTGCTCGCCCATGACCACCGCACCGAGTGGGAGTGGACCGACGCGGACCTCGTCGCGGCCGAGCGCCGGCTGCACGCCTGGCGGACGGCGCTCTCCCGCAACGGCGGTCCGGCCGCCCTGGGTCTGGTCGCCGCCGTGCGCGACCGGGTCGCCGACGGACTGGACACCCCCGGCGCGCTCGACGCGGTCGACGAGTGGGTGGCCGGCGCCCTCGTCGCGGCTGGGTCGGCGCAGGACCTCGATCCCGGTGCCCCCGGGCTGGTCGCCCGCGCCATCGACCGGCTGCTCGGCGTGCGCCTCTGACCCTTCAGCCGACCGGAGGCTGCCGACGAGGTCAGCGGCTCCCGGGGCCTTCGTCGTGGCGACGCAGGTAGCGCTCGAACTCCCGCGCGATCTCGTCGCCGCTTCCTTCGGGCAACTCCGCGACCTCGGCGGTCTCGGCCCCGTCGGCGTCCTCCTCGAGTGACCGCACGTAGTCGGCGACCTCCTCATCGGCCTGCGCAAGCTCGTCGACCGTGCGCTCCCAGCGCCGTGCGTCCGACTCGAAGTCCTCGGCCGAGACGGGCACGCCGAGCAGGACCTCGACCCGGGTGAGCAGCGCGAGCGTCGCCTTGGGTGAGGGGGGACCGCCCGCATAGTGCGGCACGGCCGCCCAGCAGGAGATCGCCTGCATCCCGGCCTCGGCCGCCGCGGAGGAGAAGACCCCGACGATGCCCGTGGGGCCCTCGTAGTCGCTCGGCTCCGCACCGAACAGGGACTGGGCGGCGGGGTCGTCGGAGGTGGTCGACACCGGGATGGGTCGGGAATGCGGCACGTCGGCGAGTAGTGCCCCCATGGTGATCACCCGGCGCACCCCCAGCCGCTGGGCCACGTCGAGCAACTCGGCGGTGAACGCCCGCCAACGCATGGACGGCTCGATGCCCTCGACGATGACGACGTCGTGCGCGCCCGGCCGGGTCCGCGCGACGAGCACACGCGTGGTTGGCCAGCTGATCCGGCGGTTCCCCAGCGTCATGGAGACCCGCGGCCGGTTGACCTGGAAGTCGTAATAGTCCTCGGGGTCGATCTCGGCGACCGGCTCGGCCCGCCAGCGGCGCACGAGGTGGCCGATGGCCGCGGTGGCAGCTTCGCCGGCGTCGTTCCAGCCCTCGAAGGCGGCCACGAGCACGGGGTCGCGCAACGGAGGGACGGCGCCGAGTTCGGCCACGGGACTCCTTCCGGTCGGGGGTCTTCGTCCACCCTAGGCCCTCATCCACGTGCAGGTATGCCGCGTGGCCGGCTGGCCGCGGAACGTCGCCGCGCGCGCGGGGCCGGCTGCCTAGACTGCTCTGGTCGCGCCGGGCTCCCGGCACCCACGAACGAGAGGCCCCCGATGTCCGCCCTGTTGCCCGGGGCCGTGCTCTGGGACATGGACGGGACGCTGGTCGACACCGAGCCCTACTGGATGGCCGAGGAGCGCTCGCTCGTCGCCGACTTCGGTGGAGAGTGGCCGCACGAGCAGGCCCTCGCCGTGGTGGGGATGGCCCTGCCGGACTCGGCGGCATACATCCTCGCGCACTCACCCGTCCGGCTCACCCCGCAGGAGGTGGTCGACCGGCTCGTCGGAGGCGTCGCGCGGCGGCTGGTCACCGATGGGGTGCCCTGGCGCCCGGGTGCCCGCGAGCTGCTCGCCGAACTCAACGGTGCGGGAGTGCCCACGGCCCTCGTGACGATGTCCTACCGGACGCTCACCGACCGGCTCGCCGACGTGCTCCCGGGCGGATCGTTCGACGTCGTCGTCGCTGGCGACGACGTCTCGCGGGGCAAACCAGACCCACAGCCCTATCTCCTCGCGGCCCAGCGGCTGGGCCTCGCGCCGACCCGGTGCGTCGCGATCGAGGACTCGGTCAACGGTGCCCGCTCGGCGAGCGCGGCGGGCGTGCCGACCCTCGTCGTGCCCCATGTCGTGCCGGTCCCGCCGTTGCCCGGCACGATCCGGCTGCCCACCCTCGCGGGGGTCCGGGCACGTGATCTGGTCGTGCTGGCCGGCCGGGCTCGCGGCGAAGGGAGATGAGTCAGTCGTCGGCGGGCGCGGCCTGCCCGGCGACGGAGGGATCCAGCGCGCGCGTCGGGGCGTCCAGCGGCAACGGAGGCGGGGTGCCGCCCCACGCGGGGCACAGGTCGCGATGCTCGCACCAGTCACGCAGCCGGGACACCCGGGGGCGCCAGTCGCCGGTCCGGGCGGCCCGCTCGATGGCCGCCCACAGGGCCTTGATGCCCCGCTCGGTGGCGAGTAGGTCGGCTTCGTCGGGCTCGTAGCGCACGAGCTCGCCGTTGCCGAGGTAGACGAGCTGGAGCATGCGAGGGATCACTCCGCGAGCCCGCCACAAGACGAGCGCGTAGAAGCGCATCTGGAAGAGCGAGGAGCGCTCGAACAGCTCGCTGGGAGACCGGCCGGTCTTGTAGTCGACCACCCGCATCGCCCCGTCCGCGCTCACGTCGAGCCGGTCGACGTAGCCCCGCAGGACGAGCCCGTCGACCTCCGCCTCGACGAACAGCTCCCGCTCGGCCGGCTCCAGTCGGGTGGGGTCCTCGAGGGTGAACCAACGGTGGACGAGCCGCTCGGCCTCGGCGAACCAGCCGTCGACCGCCCCGTCGTCGTCGGTGTCGAGCAGCCCGGCCAGCTCGGGCTCCTGCGCGACGAGCCGCTCCCACTCGGGGCCGACGAGGGCCGCTGCCGCCGCCGGCGTCCGGTCGCCCGCGGGCAGGTCGAAGAGGCGCTCGAGGACGGCATGGACGAGGGTGCCCCGCGCGGCCGCCGGCGAGGGCGGCGAGGGCAGCCGGTCGATCACCCGGAAGCGATAGAGCAGCGGGCACTGCTTGAAGTCCGAGGCTCGGCTCGGCGACAGGGCAGCGACCATGCCCCGACTGTATGCCGCCCGCCCGACACCCGAGCGCACATCGTCCACCGGGCCCGCGCGTGAGCGAGCCGGCAGGACGGGGGCAGGGGCATACCATCGGGCGGGTGCCGGACACCGACGACCTCACCCGGCTCGCCGCCGCACCGCCGGCGCGCGTGGCTCGCCTCGTCGCCGGGGCCCTCACTCCCGCCAACGTCGTCCTCGCGCTCACGGCATACCTCTGCGCTCGCCACGCCTCGGGGACGGGCGAGGCGGTCCGGTGGTGGCTGGTGGTCGCCGTCCTCGTCGTGGCAGCGCCCTATGCGTTGCTGTTCTGGGCGCTGCGCACCGGGCGGGTGGGCGACCGGCAGGTCGTCCGGCGTTCGCAGCGGCCGTGGCTGCTCGGCCTCGTCGCGATCTGTGTGGCGGGGGCGGTCGTCTGGCTCTGGCTGGGTGGTGCGCCACCCGCGCTCGCGGTGACGATTACCGCGGTGCTCACCGGCGTCGTCGTCGTCGCGCTGCTCTCGGTGCGTTGGAAGGTGTCCGCCCACACCGCGACCTATGCCGCCGCCGTCACGGTGCTGGGGTTCGAGCAACCGGCGCTCGCCGCCGTGCTCGCTCTCGGCATCCCGCTCGTCGGGTGGGCCCGGGTTCGCGCGGGAAGACACAGTCTCGGCCAGGTGCTCGGCGGGGCAGCCGTCGGGATCCTCGTCGCCGCCGTGGTGGTCGGGGCGTTGGACTGAGGAACGCTCGCCGGTGGCGACCCGGGTCAGCCTCGCGGCGGCGGCGTCGTCGCGCGTGCGCTGGTGCTCGGACGTGCGGTCGATCCGGGCTTCGTCGACGGGCCGGGGCGGGTCGTCGTGGTGGGCGACGTCGTGGCCGAAGCAGTGGCGGTCGCGCTCGCCGAGGCGGCTTCGGTGCGGTAGACGTCGCCGAGGTGGACGGGCACGAGGTTGCGCTCCTGGAGGAGCTCGACGAGGCGGCCGAACACCCGGGTCACGGGTGGATAGTTGGCGTGGCCGATGACGATCCGTTGCGGTTGGAACCACTTCTCGGCCTCGGAGACGATCTCGCCGGGCACGTGCATGACCGCGTCGCCGAGCGAACCGAACCACATGGTGAGGGCGGGATAGCCCAGATCGTCGAGCTGCCGGGCGAGCGCGGAGGTTGACCGACCGAAGGGTGGACGCAGGAAGGGCCGGCCGGTGACCCCGTAGGTCCGCTGGAGGAAGGCCTCGTTGCGCCGGATCTCCTGCGTGACGTCCCCGGCGGACAGCGTGGTGAGGTCGGCGTGCGACCACGTGTGGTTGGCCATGAAGACCTGGCCGGACTCGACGAGCGGTCGCAACAGCGGGGCGTGCTCGGTCCAGCCCAGGTTGAGCCCGTTGCAGAAGAAGGTGAGTCGCAGTCCGGTGACGGTCGCGAGCTGGGCGTAGGCGCCCACGACGTCGCGGTCGCTGCCGTCGTCGATCGTGAGGGCGATCTCGTTGCCGGTGCCCGGGAGCAGGGTGAGCGTGCCGTGCGGGACCGGTCGCCGCACGAGTCCCGTGGGAGCGGAGAAGACGGGGGTGCGCGGCAGCGCGACGTCGTCGGCGCTGCCCAGGTCCGTGGGCGCGGGCTCCCCGGTCTCGGTCGGCCGGGCCATCCCGTCCGATGCCACGGTGCAGCCGGAGACGGCGGCCACGACGCCTCCGGCGAGCATGGTGAGAAGCGCGCGGCGATCCACGGGCACACGGTAGCGGCGCTCGGCACGCTCAGCGGGACCCGATCACTCCTCGGGGTGGTAGCCGAGGTTGGGACCGAGCCAGCGCTCGGCCTCGGCGATCGTCCAGCCCTTGCGTGCGGCATAGTCGGCGACCTGGTCGGCCCCCAGTCGGCCCACGACGAAGTACTGGGCGTGTGGGGCGCCGAAGTACCACCCCGACACCGAGGCTCCCGGCCACATCGCCATCGACTCGGTGAGCCGGATCCCCGTCGCCGCCTCGACGTCGAGCAGCTCCCACAGGAGGGCCTTCTCCGTGTGGTCGGGACACGCCGGGTAACCCGGGGCGGGACGGATCCCGCGATAGGACTCGGCGATGAGCGCCTCGTTGTCCAGCCGCTCGTCGGCCGCATAGCCCCAGAACTCCCGGCGCACCCGCTCGTGCAGCCGCTCGGCGAAGGCCTCCGCCAGCCGGTCGGCGAGCGCCTCGAGGAGGATCGCCGAGTAGTCGTCGCCGGCCGCCTTGAACGCGGCGACGCGCTCGGGCAGGTCGACCCCGGCCGTCACCGCGAAGGCGCCGACATAGTCGGCGAGGCCGCTGTCGGCCGGCGCGACGAAATCGGCGAGGCTCTTGTGCGGTATGCCGTCGCGGTGCTGTCCCTGCTGGCGCAGATGGTGCAGGACGGTGCGGACCTCGGTGCGCGACTCGTCGGTGAAGATCTGCACGTCGTCGCCGACGGCCGCGGCGGGGAAGAGCCCGAGCACGCCCGCCGGTCGAAGCCAGCCCTCGTCCTCGATCCGGTCGAGCATCGCCTGCGCGTCGGCGTAGAGGGAGCGGGCCGCCTCGCCGGACTCCGGATGGTCGAGCAGGTCGGGGAACCGGCCCTTGAGCTCCCACGCGGCGAAGAAGGGGGCCCAGTCGACGTAGCGGCGCAACTCCATCACGGGGTAGTCGTGCAGGGTGGTGACGAAGCGCGTCGCACCACCGTGGGTGCCGCCGTGCTCGCCGGCATCGGGGGCCTGGCGCGCGAGCAGGTGCGGCCGGACCGGCCGGTATGCCGCCCAGTCGACGGCGGGTGCGTCGGCCCGGGCGGCCTCGAGCGAGACGAGGGCACGCTCGCCGGAGCTGGCCGCGTGGCGTTCGCGGACGGCGGCATACTCCTCGGCGAGGCGGGCGAGCAGGGCGGGCCGCTGCTCGGGCGAGAGGAGTGCGGCGGCGACCGGAACCGAGCGCGAGGCGTCCTTCACCCACACGACCGGGCCGTCGTAGCGCGGTGCCACCTTGACGGCGGTGTGCGCCTTGGAGGTCGTCGCCCCACCGATGAGCAGCGGCACGTCGAGAGCGAGCCGCTGCAACTCGGTCGCAAAGGAGACCATTTCGTCGAGGCTGGGCGTGATGAGCCCGGAGAGACCGACGAGGTCGGCGTCGTGCTCCCGCACGGCGTCGAGGATGCGTTGGGCGGGCACCATGACGCCGAGGTCGACGACGGTGTAGTTGTTGCACTGCAGGACGACCCCGACGATGTTCTTGCCGATGTCGTGGACGTCGCCCTTCACCGTGGCCATGACGATCGTGCCGTTGGATCGGACTGCGCCGGAACCGGATCCGCCGTCCTCACCCTGCTCGGCCTCGATGAACGGCACGAGGTAGCCGACGGCCTTCTTCATCACCCTGGCCGACTTCACCACCTGGGGGAGGAACATCTTCCCGGCGCCGAAGAGGTCGCCGACGACGTTCATCCCGTCCATGAGCGGGCCCTCGATCACCTCGATCGGCCGGCGCCCCTGCTCGGCCAGCTGCGCCCGCAGCAGCTCGGTGTCGGCCTCGACGTGTTCGTCGATCCCCACGACCAGGGCGTGGGTGATCCGCTCGGCCACCGGGAGGGACCGCCACTCGGCCGCGGCCGGATCGGCCTGCCCCGCAGCCACGTTGAAGTCCTGGGCAACCTCGAGGAGGCGCTCGGTGGCGTCAGAGCGGCGGGCGAGGATGACGTCCTCGATCCGCTCCCGAAGCCCCGGGTCGATCTCGTCGTAGACGACGAGAGCGCCGGCGTTGACGATGCCCAGGTCCATGCCCGCGCGGATCGCGTGGAAGAGGAAGACCGCGTGGATGGCCTCGCGGACCGGGTTGTTGCCGCGGAAGCTGAAAGACACGTTGGACACGCCGCCGGAGACGAGCGCCCCGGGCAGGTTGTCCTTGATCCACCGGGTCGCCTCGACGAAGTCGAGCCCGTAGCGCGCGTGCTCCTCGATCCCGGTCGCCACCGCGAAGACGTTGGGGTCGATGACGATGTCCTCGGGCGGGAAGCCCACCTCGTCGACGAGGATCCGGTATGCCGTGCCGCTCACCTCGATCCGCCGCGCGAGGTCGTCGGCCTGGCCGGCCTCGTCGAAGGCCATGACGACGACGGCCGCGCCGTATTTCCGGCACAGCCGGGCGTGCTCGACGAACGGGCCGACGCCCTCCTTCATCGAGATCGAGTTGACGATCGGCTTGCCCTGGAGGCACTTGAGTCCGGCCTCGATGACCTCCCACTTGGAGGAGTCGACCATGACGGGCACCCGTGAGATGTCCGGCTCGCTGGCGACGAGCTTGAGGAAGCGGTCCATCGCCGCCACCCCGTCGATCATCCCCTCGTCCATGTTGACGTCGATGATCTGGGCGCCGGCCTCGACCTGCTGTCGGGCGACCGCGAGCGCGGTCGCATAATCGCCGGCCTGGATGAGCTTTCGGAAGCGCGCCGAACCGGTGATGTTCGTGCGCTCACCCACGTTGACGAAGAGCGAGTCCCCATCGATGGTGAGCGGTTCGAGACCGGACAGCCGGGTGGCGGCGGGCACCGCTGGGACCTCGCGGGGCGGCATACCGGCCACGGCTGCCGCGACGGCGGCGACGTGCTCGGGGGTCGTGCCGCAGCAGCCGCCGACGACGTTGACCAGGCCAGACTGCGCGAACTCGGCCACGACGGCGGCCATCGCTTCGGGGGACTGGTCGTAGTCGCCGAAGGCGTTGGGCAGGCCGGCGTTGGGATAGCAGGAGACGAAGGTGTCGGCGATCCGGGCGAGCTCGGCGACGTAGGGGCGCATCTCGGCGGCCCCGAGCGCGCAGTTGAGACCGATCGCGAGGGGCCGGGCGTGGCGGACCGAATTCCAGAAGGCCTCGGTCGTCTGGCCGGACAGGGTGCGCCCGGAGGCGTCGGTGATCGTGCCGGACAGCACGACCGGCCAGCGGCGGCCGTGCTCCTCGAAGAGGGTCTCGAGGGCGAAGATCGCCGCCTTGGCATTGAGCGTGTCGAAGATCGTCTCGACGAGCAGCAGGTCGGCGCCGCCGTCGACGAGGCCGCGAGCCTGCTCGTGGTAAGCCGCCACCAACTCGTCGAAGCTCACGTTGCGGGCGCCCGGGTCGTTGACGTCCGGGGAGATCGAGGCGGTCTTGTTGGTGGGGCCGAGCGCACCGGCCACCCAGCGGGGGCGGTCCGGGGTGCGGGCCGTCGCGACGTCGGCTTCGCTGCGGGCCAGCGCGGCAGCAGCGGTGTTGAGCTCATAGGCGAGCTCGGACATGCCGTAGTCGGCCAGCGAGATCCGGTTGGCATTGAACGTGTTGGTCTCGACGATGTCGCTGCCCGCGTCGAGGTAGGCCCGGTGGATGTCGGCAATGATCTGCGGCTGGGTGATCGTCAGCAGGTCGTTGTTGCCCTTGAGATCCTGACCCCAGTCGGCGAACCGCGCTCCGCGGTAGTCCGCTTCGCCCAGCTCGCGGCGCTGGATGAGCGTGCCCATCGCTCCGTCGAGGACGAGGATCCGCGTCTGCAGGGCGCGGGTCAGCTCGGCGGTCGCATCAGGGCGGGGCGCGGGGGTG
>JAKPEG010000114.1 GCA_029552065.1 Actinomycetes bacterium | reverse complement strand
CGACGCTGGTGTCGAAGGCCTTGTGCCCGGCGATCCGCGGGAACTCGATGGCTCGCAGCTCGTCGCCCTGCTCCTCGTCGTTGCCGATGACGCCGGGGGTGCCGGCGATCGCGGCCTCGACGGCCTTGTCGCACATGGCGGCGATGAGGGCGAGGTCGGTGGCATTGGCCTTGGCCGAACGGCTGAAGTAGCCCGACTTCTGGACCATCGTCTTCTCGGCGCCGAGCTTGGCCGCGAACTGCTTGGCGAAGTATTGGCCGGGGTTGATCAGGTCGATCTTCACGTGGCCGAACGGGTCGCGCGGCACCTCCTCGCCAGCTGCTTCCATCTGGGCGACGATGTCGGCGACGCCGGCGCCCTCGGAGACGAACAGGTTCACGCAGCCGATCTCGTCCATCACCGCGCGCAGGCGGGCCGCCTCGGCGTCGAGGTCGATCGCCAGCTCGGGCACGTAGACCCCGTGGATCGCCCAACGCTGCGGGGTGAGCCCGAAGCTGGGCACCCACTGCTGCTGGGCGTGCCAGGCCTGGTAGTCGCTCGCGGCCTTGGCGGTGAGCCAGCCGCAGCCGCGGCCCATGACCTCGTGGACGATGAGCATCCGCGGGTTGGAGCCGTGCTCGGCCAGGATGTTCTGCGCGAACACCGAGGCCTGCTCGGCGGCGGTGAGGGCGCCGAGCGACTGGCGGATCGGCACGATGTCGTTGTCGATCGTCTTGGGCAGGCCGACGACGGTGAGCTCGTAGCCCTCCTCGTGTAGGTATGCCGCGAGGTCGGCTGCCGTCGTATTCGTGTCGTCGCCGCCGATCGTGTGCAGGACGTCGACCCCATCGGCCTTGAGCCGCTCGGCAGCGACTTGGAGCGGGTTCTCGCCCTCCTTCACCAGACCCCGCTTGACCAGGTCCTTGGCGTTGGTGAGTTTCACCCGGCTGTTGCCGATGGGGCTGCCGCCGAAGCCGTGCATGAGATGGGCGTTGGCGCGGGTCTCGGCGTCCGCGACGAGGTAGTTGCCCGCGAGCACGCCGTGGTAGCCGTGCAGGTAGCCGATGATCTGCGCATCGGGCAGGATCCGGGTGTAGCGCTCGATGAGGCCACCGACGGCCGAGGACAGGCAGGGCGCATAGCCGCCAGCGGTGAGCAGGGCGACGCGACGGATCTCACGGGACATGGGGCGGGCCTTCCGTGCGGGTGACGAGTTCCCTCAAACCCTATTGCCGGATCGCGCGCGCCGGACTGTCGCGTGCGGCATACCGCGGCAGCCGTATGCCGTGTTCACCCGCCGTTCATGTGCGAGCCTCCGGATCAGCTCCCGAGTAGCGACAGGCCGCCGAAGCAGACTCCGGCCAGGACGATGAGGCCGAGTGCCATGCTGCCGAGGACGGCGACGATGACGATCGCGAAGATCTTCCACGTGCTCGTCGTCTTGGGCCGGACACCCGGATATGGCTGCGGGGGAGCGGCATACGGGCTCGGCCCGGCCGGTGGCCAGCCGGCCTGGGGGGCCGGAGGGAACGGTGCGGGCGGCAGCTGTGGCTGCGCGGGAGGCTGCCCGGGCTGTGGCCCGCTCGGGTGCTGCCCGGGTTGCTGCGGGCCGGGTTGCGGCTGGCCGGAGGCGGAAGACTCGGTCATCGGTGCCCCCACCATCCGGTGCCCACGACCCAGACACCGGCCAGCGCCGCCCCGCCTAACACGGCCAGATAGGTGAGCACGAGGCGGGTGTCGCGCAGCAGGCAGCGGCTGCGGGTCAGCCCGGCCCGTCGTGCCCGCCAGTAGCCGGTGAAGGCCAGCCCGGCGAAGAAGGCGAGGGCGAACGGACCGAACATCCAGCCGAGCAGCGCGACCGTGGCGAAGATGCACAGCCTCAAGGGGTCGAAGAGCGGCTGTGCTTCCGGCGCCGCGGAAAGCGGCGCACCCGGTATGCCGGGCGTGACGGGAACACCGGCCGTGACGGGGACTTCACTCACGAGTTCACCTCCAGGGAGCGGACGGATCCGGTCGCGGTGCTCAGGCGGGTGCGCGACAGCGGCGCCCACGCCTGGACAGCGCAGAAGGGTGCGCACTGGTGCGCACCGTCGTCGGGGGCGACCGTGCCCACGTGCACGCAGCACTGGGTGAGCCGCTCCTCGATCATCGTGTGGATGTCCATGAACGGCTTGACCGTCACCCGCACGACCCGCTCGGCGAGCATGGTCCGCAGCCGGTGCGCCTGCCCGGGCAGGCGTGACGCGGCGAGGGTGGTGAGGGTGCCGATGCCGATGTCGCAGGTCGTGCAGATGTCGGCCCAGATCCGCCCGACGTCGGGATGGGAGACCGAGGACTGCTCGCTCAGCAGGCCGAGCAGGCTGTCCTTGACCGACGCCCGCAGCGCTGCGGGCAGGTCCTGGTCGGCGAAGCGGTTGGCGAACTGGTCGGGAGCGAGGTCGAGGTAGTCCTTGAGCCGGTCGGGTCCGATGAGCGACACGAGCGAGCGCCACGTGCCGGAGTCGTCGCGCAACAGGTAGCCGACCGAGCAGCAGTGCGGGTGGGAGCAGGGCAGCGCGGTGAGGTCGCGCCAGGTCACCAAACCGCCGGTCTGCTCGCCGAGCCTGGCGAGCACGCCGGTGTGGGTGAGCCGGTCCTGGGGATCGATGCCGGCGCTGCGGCCCGAGCCGAAGACCGGCTGGATGGTCACCCCGCCGACATAGGGGGTGTCCAGGGCGAGCCGGATGACCGGCCCGATCTGGTCGTCGTTGACGCCGAGCGCCGCAGTGAGGGTGAGCGTCGTGAAGATCCCCGCTGACGTGAGCCGCCGCAGGGCCTCGTGCTTGAACCGGAGCAGGTCGGCGCCCCGGTGGTGGATCGACCCGGCCGGGGTGAGCCCGTCGAACTGGAGGTAGACCTCGACCCGCTCGCGGTGGCGGACCAGCGCGGCGAGCAGGGCGTCGTCCTGGGCGAGCCGGATCCCGTTGGTGTTGACCAGGATCCGGATGATCGGGCGGGCGACCAGCTCGTCGAGCAGCCGCTCGAACTGCGCGTGCAGCGTCGGCTCGCCACCGGAGAGCATGAGCACGTCGAGTCGGCCGCGCTCCTTGGTGAGCCGGTCGTCGACCGAGGCGAGCACCTGCTCGAGCGGCGCGGTCGCCTGCAGGGCTGGCGCCGAGTCGGCGAAGCACGTGGGGCAGCGCAGATTGCAGTGGTCGGTGACGTCCTCGAGCAGGATGCACGTGTGCTGGGTGTGCATGTGCGGCATACCGTGCACGTATGCCGCGGGCACCGGCTCGAAGTTGCCCATCCGGTCGGCGACGTGCTCCTTCGTCGTCGCCGTCCACTGCTCCAAGTAGCCGAGGATCTCCGCCGATTCGTCGTAGAAGGTCCGGACGAATCCGTGCTCGGGGCAACCCCGTTCGAGCCACACCCGGCCCTCTCGGGCGGCCAGCCACCCGGACAGTCGCCGGACGTCGGCGAGCGGTTGATCGGGCCGCTGCGCGTGACATCGGGGGCAGAAGGCGTTGACGTAGCGGTGGACGCGGAAGTCTCGCAACGGCATACCCGCCCCGACGGCGGGTCGCGCGCTCACCAGGGCCCCTGGGCGACGGCGCTCGCGGGTGCGAGGCTCTGGCGCGGGGCGAGCGTGTAGGCGCCGCGGCGCCACTGCACGGCGACTCGGGCGAGTAGCAGCGGCACGGTGAGCAGGAGGAAGAGCTGGGAGCGGTCCAGGCCCGCCCACACCACCTCGTCACCCCGGGTGAACTCGACGAGGAAACGGAAGACCCCGTATGCCGCGAGGTAGACGACGAGGGTCTCGCCCGGGGCCGTGAGCCGATGACGCAAGACACGCCAGAGCACGACGAAGGCGACCGCGTGGAAGGCGATCTCGTAACCGAAGGACGGGTGCAGGGCCACCCCGGCGACCCCGTCGAGCCGCGCTGCGGTGGCCTGGTCGAGGGCGGGACCGAAGCCCAGCGGGTTGGGCGAGCCGGGCAGCTCGGTGAACAGGCAGCCGAACCGCCCGATCGTCATCCCGAGGGCGACCGCGGGGGCGAACAGGTCTCCGGTGCGTGCGGTGTAGCCGGTGAGTCGCTTGCCGACATGGGCACCGAGCCAGGCACCGAACAGGCCCCCGAGGATCGAGCGGTTGCCGTAGACCCACTGCTCGGCCACGCTCGGGTTCGCCCGCAGGTCCACGTGTTGCAGGATCGGACCCAGCCGCATGAAGATCGCGCCGCCGACGAGCGCCGCGGTGACGACGTAGACCAATCGCAGGTCGGTCTGTCGACGACGGCGGGCCTCGACGAGGAAGACCGCGAGCGCGGCGGTCAACCCGAGGGCGACGAAGGCGTCGTGGGTCGGCACCGGAAGGTCGATGCCGAACAGATCCCCCAGCGTCGGAAACACAGGTGCACGCTACCCCGAGGATTGCACGCTCGACAGCAGCAAGCCCGCGGCCGCCCCGCTCAGAACTGCCGGTACATCACATGCAGCCCGACCGGGCCATGGTGCTTGCTGCGGAAGGCGCCGGGGACGCTGCCGACGATCGAGAAGCCCAGCTGTTGCCACAGGGCCACCGCGGCCATGTTGGTCTCGACGACCGCGTTGAACTGCATGCCGGCATAACCCTGCTCGATCGCCCAGCGCAGCACCTCCTCGGCGAGCGCCCGCCCCACGCCACGGCCCTGGGCGGCGGGGGAGACCATGAACGAGGCGGTCGCGATGTGGTCCCCTCGGCCGGGTCGGTTGGGGCCGGCCTTGGCCGTGCCGAGGAAGGTGCCCTCGCCGCCGTCGGTGCCGTCGGCGGCATACGCGACGACACACCGCGCCGGCGGCGGCTCCATCCACGTCGCGGCGATCTGCTCGTCGGTGAGGTCCTCGGGATAGGCATAGGTCTCACCGTCGGCGACGATGTCGCGGAAGACGGTGACGATGGCGGCGAGGTCGGCGGGGGTCGCGTCGCGGATGAGCACCCGGCCAGTATGGCGTTCGGCGGGTATGCCGCGTGGGCGGCTGCGTCGGTAGATTCCGGGACATGGCGCAGCAGCCCGAGCAACACGAGCACCCAGGGGATCTCGTCCTCGATGTCACCGAACAACGCGTCCTCGGGGCGTTGCTCGAGAAGCAGGTGACCGTGCCCGGCAGCTACCCGCTCTCGCTCAACGCGCTGCGGTTGGCGTGCAACCAGACCTCCAGCCGCGAGCCGGTGGTCGACTGGGACGAGGAGACGGTGCGGGAGTGCCTGCGCGGGCTGCGCGCCCGCGACCTCGTCCGGGTCGTCCACGGCGACCGCGCGCTCAAGTACCACCAACTGCTCGCGGACACCCTGGGGCTTGCCGCCGACGAACGGGCTCTGCTCACGGTGCTGCTGCTCCGCGGCCCCCAGGCGCCGGGCGAACTCAAGGTGCGCACCGAGCGGCTGCATCCGTTCACCGACCGGGACGCGGTCGAAGCGTGCCTCCGGGAGCTCTCGGCGCGCGAGGTGCCGCTCGTCCACGAGCTGCCCAAGGCCGCCGGGCAGCGGGAACACCGCTGGATCCACCTGCTCGGTCCGGTTGCCGGGCTGCCCGAGGACACCCCGGTCGTCGAGGCGGTCGACCGGGAGTCAGTCCTCGCCCGCGACGGCGCGACCGGTCGCGACGCACGCGTCGTCGCCGCCTACGACGCGGTCGCCACGGCATACGCGCTGGAATTCGGCGACGAGTTGGCGGGCAAACCCTTCGACCGGTGGTTGCTCGGGCGGATCCCCGCACTCGCCGGCGTGTCGCCGGTCGCCGACGTCGGCTGCGGACCGGGTCAGACCACCAGGTTCCTCGCCGAGGCGGGTGCCGACGTCACGGGCTTCGACCTGTCGCCGGGGATGGTGCAGGAGGCGCGGACGAGCCAACCCGGGGTGCCCTTCGAGGTGGGCGATCTCACCCAACTCATGCGTCCGCGGGTCGCCACGGCGTGGGGCGCGATCACTGCCTGGTATGCCGTCGTGCACCTTGCCGGATCCGAGTTGCCTTCTGCCATTGGGGGATTGGCGCGCGTGCTCAAGCCCGGAGGGTGGCTGGCCCTGGCCACGCACGTCGGGACCACGGTCCACCATGTCGAGGACTTCCTCGGGGAGCCCGTTGACCTCGACTTCGTCCTGCACGACCCGGACGTCGTCCGTGCGGCGGTCACGAGTGCCGGACTCGACGTCGTCGAGTGGTATGTCCGCGGGCCGCTCGCGGGCATCGAACCCGAGACCGACCGGCTCTACCTGCTCGCGCGGACGCCATTGGGGTAGCTGCTGGGAACGGGGGCTCTCTGCCGCTACCATGTGCCTTTGCTACCGGGCCCAGACGAAGGGGCCCGGGGGGAAACCTTCTCGGGGAAGGCAACGCGGTGGTAGTGGGGTCTGATGGTGTGCGCGCCGACGGCAGCGCCCCGTCGGCGTCGTTCCGGCCTCGTCGCCGGGCCGTCACGGCGGGTCTGGCCTGGGCCCTGCCGGTCGTCGCGGTCGGCGCAGCAGCACCTGCGTTCGCGGCCTCGGGCTGCTCGACGTTCTCGTTCGCCCTCGACGACTCGCACGCGGCTTACGACCAGGTGACCGTCACCAACACGGGCACCCGCGTGCTTCCGGCAGGCACGACGATCACCTGGCTGGTCCGCAACCGCGCGACCACCAACGCGACGCTCGCCATCACTGCGGTGTCCGGCGTCACCGCGAGCCCCACCTCCGCGGGCATCACCGCGGGGGGGACCACCACGTTCACGTTCACGCTCTCCGCGCCGCTCGCAGCCGGCGCCGCCCTCTACTGGCGCTACACGATCACCGGCTGGAACTACGCGACGAGGGTGACGATCAACGGGTGCGCGGGGGCGACGGCGTGCCTGTCCAGCCTTTCCTACACGCCGGGTACCGCGTGCCCGGAGACGCCGCTCGCCGGAGCCGGCGCCAGGGCGGCGAACGGCAGCGGCGGCTCCGACGTCTTCCCCGACCCGCGGGTCATTCCGCCGAAGTGAGGCCGACCGGACAGGTCATCCCGTTCGGTCCGTGATTGCAGTAGCCGCGGGGGTTCTTGTGCAGATAGCCCTGGTGGTAGTCCTCGGCGAGGTAGAACTCGCCGGCCTGCGCCGCCGAGCGGATCTGCGTGGTGATCGGCCCGAAGCCGTGGGCGCGTAGGACCTCGCCGAAGGCGTCCCGGGTCGCGAGCGCAGCAGCCTCCTGCTCCGCGGTGGTCCAGTGGATCGCCGACCGGTATGCCGTGCCGACGTCGTTGCCCTGGCGCATGCCCTGGGTGGGGTCGTGGTTCTCCCAGAACACCTTGAGCAGTGCCTCGGCGGATGTCGCGCGGGGGTCGTAGACGACCCGCACCGTCTCGGCATGTCCGGTGCGACCCGTGCACACTTCGTCATAGGTGGGGTTCGGGGTGTAGCCCCCCTGGTAGCCCACCGTGGTGACGACCACCCCCGGCTGGCGCCAGAAGATGCGCTCGGCACCCCAGAAGCACCCCATCGCCAGCTGGATCACCTGTGAACCGGGTGACCACGGCCCCTCCAGCGGCGTCCCGAGCACGACGTGCAGTGGCGCGAGGTCGAACGATCGGGTGGCGCGGCCGGGGAGTGCGTCGGCGGGGTCCACCATGTTCGTCGGGCGGCCGAAGAGGAATCCCATCGGCTCAGTATCCCCGACGGCGTCGCGTCCCGGTCTGATGTCGACGGCCGATAGCCTCACACGGTGAGCGATCGCCCCCCGTCCGCGCGACACGGGACGCGGCGGCTCGGACATCGGCTGCTGCAGCTCTATGTCGGGCTCGTCGTCTTCGCGGTGAGCGAGGCCCTGATCCTGCAGGCCCGGCTCGGTGTGATGCCGTGGGACGTCCTGCAACAGGGGCTGATCACACACGTCGGTCTCACCATGGGCACGTGGTCGATCATCATCGGTGTCTGCGTGCTGCTCCTGTGGATCCCGTTGCGACAGAAGCCCGGCGTGGGCACCGTGAGCAACGCGATCGTCATCGGGCTCGTCCTCGACCCGGCCCTGCGGCTGCTGCCGGCGCCCGAGAGCATCGGCTGGCGCGCGGCATACCTGCTCGGGGGGATCCTCCTCAACGGGATCGCGACCGCGGCCTACATCGGGGCCCGACTGGGGCCGGGGCCGCGCGACGGGCTGATGACCGGACTGGTCGCACGCACGGGGCGGTCGGTGCGCTCGGTCCGCACCGCCATCGAGGTGACCGTCGTCGTCGTGGGCTGGCTGCTCGGTGGCAATCTCGGGATCGGGACGGTCGTCTTCGCGCTGGCCATCGGACCCGTGGTCCACGTCGCGCTGCCCCGTCTCACGGTGCCCGACGACCGAGCCGGGCGACGTTGAGGACGCGCCGGCGGGTGGGGGTTGGTACACTCGGAGATTCCCACAGGGCACGCCGGGCCGGCGCCCGCACGGCATCGAACCGGACGACGACCGGAGGTCCGGGGCGACCACCGGTCCATGGTGTCCTTCGACCCACCCTCAGGCCGACCGGAGTCGGCTATTGCCCGGACAGGCAACCGGACAGGCAAGGAGAACGACCGTGACCGACACCGCCAGGGGCGCCTACCTGACCCCCGAGGCCCACGACCGGCTCAAGGCCGAGCTCGAGCAGCTCTCGACCGAGGGCCGGGTCGAGCTGTCCAAACGGATCGAGGCGGCGCGGCTCGAGGGTGACCTGCGGGAGAACGGCGGCTACCACGCCGCCAAGGAGGAGCAGGGCAAGATGGAGGCCCGCATCCGCCAGCTCACCCAGTTGCTCGAGACCGCGGTCGTCGGAGACACCCCGCCGGCCGACGACGGGGTGGTCGAGCCGGGCATGGTCGTCACGGTCGAGATGTTCGGCGACGAGGAGACCTTCCTGCTCGGGCACCGCGAGATCCAGGATCACACCGACCTGCACGTCTTCAGCGAGGTGAGCCCGCTCGGTGCCGCCGTCAACGGCCGCACGGTCGGCGAGACGGTGAGCTACCAGGCGCCCAACGGAAAGACCGTCGAAGTCCGCATCCTGCACACGACGCCCTACGCGGGCTGAGCCCCTCGCCCGTCCACGGCGGTCGGCACCGGCTCGCCCGCCGCGAGCCGGCGCGCGAGCGCCGCGGCGACCTGCGGCTGCGTGTCGGCGAGCAGACCGACGACGACGAGCAGGTATGCCGCGTCGACGGCCAGGCGTGGTGCGCGGGGCAGCGGCCACCCCCCGGCGCGGTCGGCGGTGACGGCCCGCAGCAGCGCGCCAGCCTGGCTCGGGTCGCCGTGCCGAAGGACACCCCCGGACCCCAGCACGAGACCGACGTCGGTGAGTCGCCGCGGCGGCTCGCCCGGGTGTGCGGGGCGGGCATGTCGGCGGACCGCGACGGTCGCGGCGAGGGTGGCGAGAGCGAGGTCGTGCTCGGCCTCGGCGGGGCTCGTGGGGACCTGGTCCGGGTGGTTCTGGACCGTTGCCGCGTGTGCCCGCACGTCGTCGGACACCGGCAGCCGCTCCCGTGCGGCAGCCTCGAGCACCGCCTCGGCGTTCCAACGCAGGCCCAGGTCGGCCTCGACCGTGCGGGCATGCCGCAACTGGGCGACCACCTCGCCGGGCCCGCGCTCGGCGGCATACGGCTCGCCCGCCGGGTCGACCGAGGAGTAGACGTCGGTCGTGGCGCCGCCGACGTCGACGACGAGCACGTCCTGGCCCAGGGCGCTCGCCAGCACTTCGACCCCACGCAGGACCGCGTCGGGGGTGGCGGCGCGCACGAGGGACGCGAACGCCGGATCGCGGGAGAGGCCCTTGCCGCCGATCACGTGGGTGAGGAAGGCCTCGCGAATGGCGGCCCGTGCACCGTCGGGCGCGACCACGCCGATCCGGGGCAATACGTTGGGCGCGACCGTGTGGGCCCGACCGCGGGCGGCCAGGGTGGCCGCCACCTGGTCGGCCGCCTCGGCGTTGCCGGCGACGACGATGGGCACGCGTCGGGGCAGTCGTGCGGTCGCGAGCCGGGCGGCATTGTGCCGCAGGACCTCGGAGTTGCCCCCGTCGGTCCCACCGACGAGCAGGACGATGTCGGGTCGCGCGGCCCGGAGCGCGTCGATCCCCGTGCGGTCGAGGGGCCCGGCATGCACGTGCACGACCTTCGCACCCGCCGAGAGCCCCACCCGCTGCCCGGCCTCCGCTGTGACGAGCGCCTCGTAACCGACGACCGCGAGCCGCAGCCCGCCGCCGGCGCTCGAGCAGGCCAGCGTGGGGACATCCCCGGCGCCGAGCCGGTCGCGGAGCGCGGCGACGCCGTCCATCACGTCGGTGCCCAGCGTCGTCGGGGTGTCGGCCCGGGCGACCACGGCGGCGGCCTCGAGGTCGACGAGCGCGGCCTTGGTGAAGGTCGAGCCGATGTCGACGAGGAAGGCGCGACTCACCCGCGCACGCAGTCGTGCACGAGCGCGGTGAAGGCAGAGGTGGTCGTCTTGATCGTCGCCGTGTGCGCGGTCGTGCGGGTGTTCGCCGCGGGGATGTCCACGGTCGCCGAGCCCACGACGTTCTTGCGCAGGTCCTTGGCCTGGACGGTGCACACCGCGATGGTGTCTACCGGCTTGGTGACGAGGAAGGTGAGGGTGACGGTGCGCTCGTCGACGATCGTGTAGCCCGTCTCGTCGACCGTGATCCGCAGGCTCGACACGGACAGCACCCGCCACGATGCCCACGCGGTGAAGGCGAGCGCGAAGGCGAGCCCGAGGGCCCACCACCGGCCGGTCCCTGGCGTGGGTCGCCAGCGGGTCATGTGCGAGCCTCCCGTCGCCGTGGTGGGATGATGGTCCACCGTAGCCGCTCCTCGACGAAGGGCTTGACGCCAGGTATGCCGCCCACCTCCGATCCCGGCCGGCCGAGTGTGCCCGGGTCCGGCCACGAGGGCTTCCGGCTGCTCGCGGTGCACGCCCACCCGGACGACGAGTCGAGCAAGGGCGCGGCCACGACGGCCCGCTACGTGGCCGGTGGCGCCCGGGTCTGTGTCGTCTCCTGCACGGGCGGCGAGCGCGGCGACGTCCTCAACGAGAAGCTGCTCACCGACCCGCACATCCTGCGTGACATCGCCCAGGTGCGACGCGACGAGATGCGGGCGGCGGCTGCCGTGCTCGGGATCGAGCACGTGTGGCTCGGCTTCGTCGACTCGGGACTGCCCGAGGGCGACCCGCTGCCGCCCCTGCCGGAGGGCTGCTTCGCCCTCGAACCGCTCCCGGTGACCACCGAGGCGCTCGTGCGGGTCATCCGCGACTTCCGTCCGCACGTGGTGACGACCTACGACGAACTCGGCGGCTACCCGCACCCGGACCACATCATGACCCACACGGTGTCGATGTCGGCCTTCGCGGCGGCGGGTGACCCCACGGCATACCCCCATGCGGGTCCGGCCTGGCAGCCGCTCAAGCTCTACTACAACCAGAACCACTCGGGCGGGCGGATCCAGGCCTTCCACGAGGCGCTGCTCGCCCGCGGGCTGGACTCGCCCTATGCCGAATGGGTGGCCAATCTCGCGCGGCGGCCGGCTCGGCACATCACCACTCGGGTGCCCTGTGCCGACTTCTTCCCCGTGCGCGACCGGGCGCTGCTCGCGCATGCGACCCAAGTCGACCCGGAGGGCTCGTGGTTCCGCGTCCCCCGTGAGCTCGAGCGGGAGGTGTGGCCGACCGAGGACTTCGAGGCCGCCCTTTGCTATGTGCCGGTCGTGGAGGTCGAGGACGATCTCTTCGCCGGTCTCGCGTCGCCCACGGCGGCCGACGCGCTGGCGCTGCGCCAGGATCTGGCGCTGAGTTTCGACGGGCGGGTGACGGTCTAGATGGGTCCGGACACGACGACGACGGCGATCGGTCCGGGGGTGGGGGCGTTCCTCGCCTTCTTCGCCCTCGCCGTCGCCCTCTATCTGCTCATGCGCAACATGAACGCCAGGATGCGCCGGATGGCCTACCGCGAGCGGGACCGGCTCGCGGCCCTCGAGGCGCAGCAGCCCGAGGGGCACCATGGCGAGCGGGGCACGCAGCCCGGCGAGCGGGTCGCGAAGTCTGCGGACGAACCGCGCGACGCGGAACCCAGCTGACCCAGCCGAGTCAGGCCGACTCGGCTGCTGCCGGCGACGTCTCAGGCGTGTGGGAGCACCCCGAGCGCGGCCAGCGCGACGGCGGTGAAGTGCGCGGCGAAGGCCGCGACCGTGCAGCTGTGGAAGACCTCGTGGAAGCCGAACCAGCGGGGTGAGGGGTTCGGTCGCTTGGTGCCGTAGACGAGGGCGCCGAGGGTGTAGAACACCCCGCCCGCGACGACGAGCGACATGACCAGCGGCCCACCGCCCTGCAGGAGCGGGCCGAAGTAGAAGGCGGCCACCCAACCGAGCGCGACGTAGATCGGCGTGTAGAGCCAGCGCGGTGCGCCGACCCAGAAGACCCGGAAGAGCACGCCGCCGAGCGCCCCACCCCACACGGTGAGCAGCAGCGCCCGGGCCTGGTCGGCCGGCAGGAGCAGCAGGGCGAACGGGGTGTAGGAACCGGCGATGATGAGGAAGATGTTCGCGTGGTCGAGCCGGCGCAGGACTCCGTAGGCCCGCCGCCCCCACGTGCCGATGTGGAAGACCGCCGAAGTGCCGAAGAGCATCGCCGCGGTGGCCGTGAAGACTGCGGCCCCGATCCGCGCGGTGGTCGTCGGCGCGAGGACGACGAGGGCCAGACCGCCCACGAGCGCGAGCGGGAAGGTCGCCGCGTGCAACCAGCCGCGCAGCCGCGGCTTCGCCGGCAGTCGGTATGCCGTGCGGTCCGGTCCGGGGTCCATGGGGGCCGCGTACGTGGTCATGCCGACGAGTATAACCTACGCTGCCGTAACTTACGAGTACGTAGGTAGGGCCGGACGGGTAGCGTGTGGGGCAGGCGTCGGGCGACGGGAAGGGAGCCGAGGTGGGGCTCAGCGACGTGGTCTACGGGGCCTACGAGCGGCGGCTCGCCCGTGGGCTCGACCCGGCCACCGTCCCGCGGCACGTCGGGGTCATGCTCGACGGCAACCGGCGCTGGGCCAAGGTCAACGGCTTCGACACCGCCGACGGCCACCAGGCGGGCGCGGACAAGATCAAGGACCTGCTCGCCTGGTGCGAACAGGCCGGCGTCGAACTGGTCACCCTGTGGCTGCTGTCCACGGACAACCTCCGGCGCGACTCGAGCGAACTCGACCCGCTCTTGCGGATCATCGAGAAGGCCGTCGCGGACCTCGCCGCCACAGCGCGATGGCGACTGCATCCGATCGGGGCGCTCGACCTGCTGCCGGAGGAGACGGCCGAGGCGCTACGTGAGGCCGAGGTCGCGACGCGGGGGGTCAAGGGCCTCACCGTCAACGTGGCGGTCGGCTACGGCGGGCGCCGGGAGATCGCCGACGCCGTGCGCCACCTGCTCATCGAGCATGCCGCCCTCGGCACTCCGATCGAGGTGATCGCCAAGAACGTGAGCGTCGAGGAGATCGCCCGGCATCTCTACACGCGGGGGCAACCCGACCCCGACCTGGTCATCCGCACGTCGGGCGAGCAGCGGCTGGGCGGCTTCCTGCTCTGGCAGAGCGCGAAGAGCGAGTTCTACTTCTGCGAGGCCTATTGGCCCGACTTCCGGCACGTCGACTTCCTCCGCGCCCTGCGCTCCTACGCCAACCGCGAACGCCGCTTCGGCCGATGACCGCGATATGCCGCGCACGCGGCATACGGGGCGGCCGGGTCGGGGCCTGATGTGGCGCGCACGATTATCGGGTCACCCGATAAAGGTCCGCTCGACCCGAGGAAGTTCCTCGGGTCGAGCGCATGATTATCGGGTCACCCGATAATCGTCAGTTGCTGCAGGGGGGTACGTTGCGCCAGTTGGCCACCGTGTCGGCGACCGTCTGCGCCCCGGATGCGCCGTAGGCGAGGGTGAGCTGGCGGTTGCCGATCTCGCCGCACGCGCCGTCCTTCTCGACGAAGTCCCAGCTGCCGAGGGCGTACTTGTACTCCAACTGGGTGCCCTCCTTGCCGGTCAGCGTGATCGACCAATGGGTGGCGTCGACCCGGGTGAGGGCGGCGCCGGCCGGATCCCACTGTGGCAGCCCGCCGTCGAGCCGGTCGAGGAAGCCAGCGATGTGGACCGTGTGCCCGGTTGCGTCGGTCGCGGCCGGCACCGTCACCGAGAAGGTCACCGAGACGGTCCGCAGTGCCGCGCTCGCGGTCACCGGGGGACTCCACGGCGAGCGGTTGAAGGAGGCGTCGACCGCACGCACGACGTAGTCGTAGGAGGCGTTCTCCACGACCGTCGTGTCGGTGAACGAGGTCGTGCTCGAGCTGCCGACGACGGCATACGGGTCGCTGCTGCCGACCGCGCGCCGGCCGACCTCGTAGCCGAACACCCCGCCGGCGTCGGTCGATGCCGACCAGGACAGCTGCACGGCATAAGGGGCGGCGCTGTCGAGGACCAGACCGGTCGGCACCGACGGGGCGGCGGTGTCCGCCGAGGTCAGCACCGTCATCACCCCGCGGCTCAGCGGCGGCGTGAGTCCGCCGAGACCGGCATACACCCACGTCGCCCCGCCGGTCACGCTGTAGCGGTAGAGGTAGTCGTAGCTCCCCGGCGCCTCGGGCCGGAAGGAGGCGACGTATTCGTCGTTGCTGCCCACGTCGGTGTTGAAGGCCGCGGTCACCCAGGTCCACCCGGGCCCGGCCGGATCGCTGCCGGTCGGCCCGAAGCCGGCCTCGGCGAGCACCCCAGCTGCCTGGCCCACCGAAGAGGTAACCCCGTCGATCCAGATCTGGCCGTAGACGTTGTCGGTGCGGGTAGTCGCCGAGACCGTGTGGGTGAGCGTCGGCGGCCATTGCAGGTTTGCCCAGCCGACGGCCACGTGCGGGATGCCGGACACCTCGTTGGAGGCCGGACCGAGGTTGCCCGCGGCGTCGAGGGCCCGCACGACGACGAAGTAGCGCTGGGTGTTGGTCAACCCCGTCACCGTGTATGCCGTGCCGCTCACCATCGCGTCGTCGACCTTGACCCAGCCGCCGCCGGTGACCGGGCTGACGAAGACGTTGTAGCCGGCAGCGCCGGGCACCGCCGACCAGCTCAGCTCGAGGCTGTTGGCCGACTCGACCGGAGCGGCCAGCGTGGTGGCGCCGGGGCCGGCCAGGTCGATCGTGCCGGTGTGCAGGTAGCCTCCCCCGAGGGCGGGGAGGGTGAGGGTCACCGCACCGCCGGACACCGTCACGGTCTGGCCCGACGGCATACCGACGCCGTAGCCGACCGTGAGCACGATGCCGTCGGGGAGGTAGCCGGCCACCGGGATGGTGAGCGTCCGCGACGAGCCCGAGACGTTGAGTGCGACGAGCGCCGCGCGGCTGGAGGTGTTGCGGCCGTAGGCGATCGTCCCGGCCGCGTCGTCGGCCAGGAGGAAGCGCAGGTCGCCCGCGGTGAGGGCGGGGTCGGTCCGGCGGGCGACCGCCAGGGCCTGGTAGTGCGCATAGAGCGCCGTGTCCGGCTGGCCACCACCGTCGGCCCACGGGTAGGCGCGCCGGTCGTCGGGGTCGTCCGCACCGGTGAGGCCGACCTCGTCGCCGTAGTAGACGGTCGGCATCCCGGGCACGGTGAACTGGATGAGCGAGGCGAGCCGCACCCGCTGCGTGCCCACCGCCAGGGCGGCCGGGTTCTCGCGCCCCGCCCGGTCGTAGCTGCCCTGGGTGAGCGTCCAGAGCATGCGCTCGGTGTCGTGGCCGTCGAGCAGGTTCATCGCCGTGAGGTATGCCGCGTCGGGATAGTCCTCGCGCTGCGCCTCCATCCGGGCGCGGAACTGGCTGGGGGCGATGGGCTGGCCGCTCGCGGCAAAACCCTTGGAGTCGAAGGCCTGCGGTGAGAGCAGGCCCAGGACGGCATCGCGGAAGCGGTAGTTCATCGTCGTGTCGAAGCGGTCGCCGCGGAGCATCCGCAGCAGGGTCGAGTCCTTCTGCCAGGTCTCCGCGACGGTCAACGCGTCGGGCGTGGTCGCCTTGACGACCGAGCGGAAGGTCTCCCAGTAGCCGGCCGGGAAGCTCGCGTCGCCGGCGACATCCATCCGCCAGCCGTTCGCGCCGGCCTGCAGCCAGAGCTTCGTGATCGAGGCCGGGGCGGTGAGGAAGTAGGCCTGCACCTGGGCGTCGGTCTTGGTGAGCACGGGGATCGAGTCGAAACCGAACCACCCGGCATACGTCATGGTGTTGGCGCCACCCGGCCCGGCGCACGGCCCACCGGCCTGCAGGGTGAAGGTGAACCACGACCGCCAAGGGGAGCTCACCGACTCGCACGCCCCGACCGTCGGGTAGTGGTGGTAGCGGTCGAAGAAGGGGCTGTCGGACGACATGTGGTTGAACACCCCGTCGAGGATGATGCGCAGGCCGAGCTGCTTGGCGTGCTTGACGAGGTTGTCGAAGTCCTTCTGGGTGCCGAAGTAGGGGTCGACCTTCGTGTAGTCCTGGGTGTCGTAGCCGTGGTCGGAGCCCGAGTCGGCGATGGGGTTGAGGTAGAGCGTGTTGATGCCGAGGGTCTTGAGGTAGTCGAGCTGCTGGTCGATGCCCTTGAGGTCGCCGCCCTGGTAGTCGCGACCGCGTGGGATCTCCTTGCCGTCGGGCGTCTGGGCCGGACCCCACCGGGTCGGACAGCTGGTCACGGTGGCGCCGGCGTAGTTGCGGCAGTAGCCCTCCGGGAGGGTGCCCCAGGGCAGCTCGAGAACCGGATCGGCATAGCGCACGTCGCCGGTGGAGGGGTCGTTGTTGGCACGGCCGTTGCGGAAGCGGTCGGGGAAGATCTGGTAGACGACCGCGTCGCGAGCCCACCCCGGAGAGCTGAAGCC
>JAKPEG010000111.1 GCA_029552065.1 Actinomycetes bacterium | reverse complement strand
CACCCCCTCCGGGAGTAACCCCCCCCCACCCCTCTCCCGGAGTAACCGCTTGACTGTGCACTTTTCGCGCAACTCGAGCCCCAGACCACAGGAAAAGTGACCACTCAAGCGGTTACTCGCGGGGGCCGGGGGGAGAGGGCGGGAGCTTGTGTTGGCCGCGGGCCGTTCAGACGCCGGGCCTGGTCACGGGTGCTGCGCGGGGTCGCGCAGGCGGACCGCGATCGTGTGCCCGGTGACCGTGACGGTGCCGTCCGCGGAGAGTTCGCAGTCGACGACGACCTTGCGCTCGCCGACCTCGACCGGCCAGGCCCGCAGGGTGAGCGGCACGCCGATCGGGGTGGGCGCGAGGTAGCTCACCTGGAGCATGCCCGTGACATAGCGCAGCACCGGCTCCGAGCCGACCCGGCGGCCGTCGGCGGCATACCGCGCGGCGGCGGCCGTCCCCACCGAATGGCAGTCGACGAGCGAGGCGAGCAGGCCCCCGTAGACGACGCCGGTCACCGCGAGGTGGAAGGGCTGCGGGTGGAAGGTCGCCCGGCCCTCGCGCCCGTCCCAGTGGGTCTGGATGTGCAGGCCGTCGGCGTTGAGTCGCCCGCAGCCGTAGCAGACGGCCACGTCGTCGGGGTAGCTGTCCTGGACCACCACGGAAGTCATGCGGGTCACGCTAGCGGGCGGGCCACGCACGGGCGGGCCACGCACGGGCGGGCCGCACGCACGGGCGGGCCGCACGGCATACGGTGTCGTGCATGAGCCGACCGCCCGGAAACCTCGCCCTCGCGCCGTTCGGCACGACGATCTTCGCGGAGATGTCGGCACTGGCCGTGCGACACGGGGCGATCAACCTCGGCCAGGGTTTCCCCGACGTCGACGGGCCGCCGGAGCTGCTCGAGGCGGCCGTGGCGGCGATCCGCGGCGGGCGCAACCAGTACCCGCCGGGCGCCGGTGTGCCGGAGCTGCTCGCGGCGATCGCGGCACACCAGAGGCGGTTCTACGGGCTGGAGGTCGACCCGGAGCGCGAGGTGCTCGTCACCGTAGGAGCGACCGAGGCGATCGCGTCGGTCGTGCTCGGGTTGTGCTCCCCCGGCGACGAGGTGGTCACCTTCGAGCCCTACTACGACTCGTATGCCGCGACCATCGCCCTCGCCGGCGCGGTCCGGCGGACCTCGGTGTTGCGCTTCCCCGACTTCGCCGTCGACGAGGAGTCGCTGCGCGCGGCCTTTTCGTCGCGGACCCGGATGGTGCTGCTCAACTCGCCGCACAACCCCACGGGGAAGGTCTTCTCGCGGGCCGAACTGGAGCTGATCTGCGCGCTGGCGCGCGAGCACGACGCCTGGGTGGTCACCGACGAGGTCTACGAGCACCTCGTCTTCGACGGGCTCGCGCACGTGCCGGTCGCGACCCTGCCCGGGATGTGGGAGCGCACGCTGACCATCTCCTCGGCAGGCAAGACCTTCTCGGCGACGGGCTGGAAGGTCGGCTGGGTGGTCGGGCCGGCGGAGGCGGTCGCGGCGGCACGCGCGGTCAAGCAGTTCCTCACCTATGTCGCCTCGGGTCCCTTCCAGCCTGCCGTCGCCACCGGGCTCGAGCTCGGCGACGAGGTGTATGCCGCGCTGGCCACGTCGCTGCAGGCCAAGCGGGACCTGCTCTGCGAGGGGCTGGTCCGGGCGGGGCTGCCGATCTCGCGACCGGCGGGCACCTACTTCGTCGTCGCGGACGCCGCGCCGTTGGGTGCCCGGGACGCGCTCGAGTTCTGCCGGGCCCTGCCCGAGTTGGCCGGGGTGGTCGGTGTGCCCGTCTCGGTCTTCCACGACGACCAGGAGGCGGCCCGGACGCTCGTGCGATTCGCCTTCTGCAAGCGCGACGAGGTGCTGCTCTCGGCGGTGGACCGGCTCGCGCGCCTCGCGAGCGGGTGACGACCGACAGCTGAACGCGCTGGCGGGGCTCGTGCGGACGGCGCTGCCGGGCCTCCTGCGGATCCGCGTGCCGGGCCTCCTGCGGATCCGCATGCCGATCGTCCACAGCCCGGGAGGCGAGGATCCCGCCGTCCACAGCCGCGCCGGGCTCGCCCGCGGTGCGGGGCGGCGGCGTGGAGGCTGGATTGCATGCTCGCTCTGCCGCTGCCCTGGCTCCCGGCCGCCCTCGTCCTCGCCCTCCTCGGACCGCTCGGATCCCCCGGTGCGGCGCCGGGGATCGCCTGGTCGGCGCCCTCGCTGCGGTCCGCGGTTGCCGGGCGCGCGTGCGCGCCGACGGATCACGGAGCGCCTGCACGATCTGCGTGGCAGTGGCCGGTGTCCCCTGCGGTGATCGTGCACGAGTTCGAGCCGCCGGCGCTCCCCTGGGGGTCGGGGCACCGGGGGGTCGACCTCTCCGCGACCGTCGGTGCCCCCGTCCGGGCACCGGCCGCCGGAACGGTGACCTTCGCCGGCGCGGTCGCCGGGCGACCCGTTCTCGTCGTCGGTCATCCGAGCGGGCTGCGCAGCACGCTCGAACCGGTCACAGCCGTGCTTGCCGTCGGGGCCTCGGTCGCCCCCGGCGCGATCGTCGGATCGGTGGCGCCGACTGCGGGGCACTGCAGTCCCGGGACCTGCGTCCATTGGGGGGTGCTGCGCGGGACGACCTATCTCGACCCGCTCGCCCTCGGCTGTGGGCACGTCATCCTGCTGCCGCTCGCCTGACCGTGCCGGGAACGCCGACCCGGACCGTCCCTCACCGCGGGCGACTCCGATTCCCCGACCGACGTAAACCCCGGACGGCACCCTTGCGCACCGCACCCGGGCGCGGCTCGGGGAGCCGGCTCAGGCGGCAGCTCAGGGGGCTGGCTCGGGGCCGGCTCAGCGCGCGGCTCAGGGGGCGGTCGGCCAGGGCCAGGCGGTGCACCCTCCGAGGCCCAGCGTCTGCTGGACCATGATCCCGGCCGGGCGCCCGGCACCCGAGCAGGTCACGTGCCCATGTCCGAGTCCGTGACCCACCTCGTGGTTGACCAGATAGGTGCGGTAGGTCACGAGATCGGAACCGAACGGCGTCGCCCCGTTGAGCCAGCGCTGGAGGTTGAGCACCGCCCGATGGTTCTGCCAACAGGAGACCTGGTTCATGGTCACGTCCATCGGCGCGCACAGTCTGGCGGTGAGTTGTGGGCTGGCCAACGTCACGCGCGCGTCGACCGCCGCACCAGCAGCCACCGCTTCGGGCTGCACCGGCACGAACCGCACGTGGTCCTGGGTCTGCCAGCCCCGCTGGTCCGTGAGCACGGTGGCCACGATCCGTGCGAACTCGGCCTCGTCGGCCGGTAATCCGCCCTCGACCTCGACCGAGAAGCGCACCACGCGACCGGTGCCTGCCAGCGGAACAGCGGGGATCGCCACGGGATGGGTGTTCCCGGTCCCCGAGGCCGGTACCGCCACCGGGGACGGCTGGGCCGCCTGGGTCGCTTGGGCTGCCGTCGGCGCGGCCTGCGAGCTGCTGGTGGAGGACGCCGTCGCCGCGATCACCGCCGCAGCGGCGGAGGGACTCGCCTGCTGCCCGCCCGGAGCGGTGGCCGGCAGGATTTGCTCGGCGCCCACCGATGACGGGGTGCCCGCGTCGAGTAGAACGGCTGCCGGCCTAGGCAGGGCCACGGAGGGATCCTGGGCTGCCCGCGCCATCGCCGTCGCGCCGGCGAGCAGGAGCACGACGAGGCCGACGGTGCGCCGAAGCCGGTGGATGCGGCGGCGGGAACGATCACGCTGCCGGGCGAGTTCGCGCCGGGTGGCCGGGACCGGCGGAACCGACGGGGTCCGCCTACGGACGGTGTCCGGTGTACTGGGGGAACAGCGGCCGACGAGGTCGGAGCGCGACGCAACCGGCACGCCCGTGCGGGTCACTCCTGGCGTGGCCGAGCGGGCTGCCCGCGTGCCGGGTGGGGGCGCGGCATACCCGCTGTGTCGGGCGCTCTCGCGCCGGACGTCACCGCGCCGGGTCGGCAGGTCGGTGGTGGTCACCGGTTCCTTCCTCGGGCGGTCGGGCGCTCGCGCGCGGGGCGGGGATGTCCCATCGTGGCACATACCCTCCCGGGCGTGGCCGGCCCCGGCGCCGGACATGCGGGAAGGGCCGGGTTTCAGGCCCGGGGGTGGGCTTGTTCGTACGAGGCTCGCAACCGCTGGCTCGACACGTGCGTGTAAATCTGCGTCGTGGCCAGGCTTGCGTGTCCGAGCAGCTCCTGGACCAGGCGTAGGTCGGCCCCGCCCTCGAGCAGATGGGTGGCCGCGCTGTGTCGCAGGCCGTGCGGACCGAGGTCGGGAGCTCCCGGCACCTGCGCGAGCAATCGATGCACGAGGTCGCGCACCTGGCGGGGATCCACGCGCCGCCCCCGACGCCCGAGGAAGAGCGCCGGCCCGCTCGCGGGGGTCACCAGCCGACGCCGACAGGCGCTCCAGGCCACGATCGCCTCGCGAGCGGGGGCGCCGAAGGGCACGACCCGTTCCTTGCCGCCCTTGCCCAGGACTCGCACGAGCTGAGCGCCCAGCTCGACGTCGTCGAGATCCAGCGCGCACAGCTCCCCCACTCGCAGCCCGCTCGCGTAGAGGAGTTCGAGCACGGCCCGGTCTCGTACATGGATCGGGTCCTCGTCGTCGGCTGCGGTGTGCGCGACCTCGAGCAGGGCGCCCGCCTCGCTCTGCCGCAGCACTCCTGGGAGCGTGCGTGACCGTCCCGGTGCCTGCAACCGCAGCGACGGGTCGGTCGGAACCCGGCCGGTGCGCGCGGCCCAGCGGAAGAGGGTCCGGACCGCTGCCGCGCGTCGTGCGACGGTGGCCCGGGAGGAACCGCGCGACCGGGAGAGCCCGGCCAGCCACGCGCGCAGGTCGCCCAGCTCCACCTCGGCGAGATCCTCGATGCCCCGCTGGGTGCGCAGGAAGTCCACCAGGTCACGCACGTCGCCGAGATAGGCGCGGCAGGTGTGGGAGGACAGCCCACGCTCGGCGCGCAGATGCCGCTCGAAAGCCTCGACCGTCGGCTCGACCATCGCACTACGGTGGCACATCCGGTCGCACCGGCCCGCCCGGCACGCTCGGCACGCCCTGCTCGGCCCGCCCGACCCGCTCGGCCGGCACGCCCGGCGGGCGCCCGCCCCGAGGCCCCACCGTCGTGCCCGATGCCTGCACGGTCTCGCTCCGGCGCTTCTCCGGCACCTGCTTCCACCCGTTCCCCAGACGTTCGGCCACCCCGGCGAGCTCGAGCCGGCCCACGGACGCGGCGAGGGCTGCTGGGGGCAGCCCGGTGAGCCGCGCGAGCCGATCGATCGTCACCGGCGCCCGGACCGGCAGCAGGGCGAAGACCTCGCGGTCCTGCGCCGGCAGGCGATCGACCGGCAGCACCGGGTCGCTCCGGTGCGGGCTGGCGTCCACCCCGAGGCGCCCGAACAGGTCGAGGGCATCGCTCGTATCGGTGACGAGCGTCGCGTAGCCGTCGCGGATGGCCTGATGGCATCCCGAGGACGCCCGGGAGGTCACCGGACCGGGCACCGCCCCGACCGGCCGACTGTGCTCCTCGGCCGCCCGCGCGGTGCGCAACGACCCGGACCGCAGACTCGCCTCGACGACCAGGGTGCCCGCCGTCATCGTGGCGATGAGGCGGTTGCGTTGGATGAACCGGAACTTCGTCGGGGCGCCGCCGGGGGCGACCTCCGACATCACGGCCCCCGCCTCGGCGATTCGCGACAACAAGCCCGCGTGTTCGGGTGGGTAAACCCGGTCGAGGCCGCCGGCGAGCACAGCGACCGTGGTGCCTCCGACGGCCAGGCAACCCTCGTGCGCGGCCCGGTCGATCCCGTATGCCGCCCCGGAGACCACCGCGTATCCGTGTTCGGCGAGACCGCCCGCAAGTTCGGACGCGACGCCGATCCCGTATGCCGTGCACGCCCGTGCGCCGACGACGGCCACCCCCGCTTCGCGCAGCGAGGCCAGCTCGGCCGCTCCCCAGGCCCAGACCCCCACCGGAGGGGCGGCGAGGTCGTCGAAGCCGCCCGGCCAGTCGGGGTCGCCCGGGATGACCATGCGCATCCCGCGCCGACGCCCGAAGGCGACCACCTCCGCCAGGTCGGTGCCGAGCGTGCGCTGCCGATAGCGCTCGCCGTCGGCGCCCGTCCCGTCGAGGGTGACTGCCAGGGACTCGGCGGCGCCGAGGGCCGCCACGAGTTCGGCGACTCGGGCGTCCCCGGGTTCGGCCACCCTCGTCCACGCCGCCCGAGCCCCACGCTCGGTCGCCAGGAGCCCGACGACGACCCGGCCGGTCACGCCGCCACCGCCCGGCGGTGGCGCAGCATGAGAGCCATGCCGACGTCGTCGCGGCCCGGGGATCCTCGCCCGGCGAGGTCGGCCACGGTCCAGGCCAGGCGCAGGCACCGGTCATAGCCCCGGAGCGAGAGCAGGCCGCGGTCGACCGCCGCGTCGAGGTCGGCTGTGTGTGAACCGGGCAGCCGGAATGGTCGGCTGCGCAGCTGCGGCCCGGGGACCCGAGCGTTCACGGCATAGGGTCGACCGCGCCAGCGCGCCGCCTGGGCCGCTCGGGCGGCCAGGACGCGCGCGGCGACGGTCGCCGTGGACTCCCCCGGGCGCCCGACGAGAGCCGCCCTCGAGGGAGCGGGCACGTGGACCTGGATGTCGACACGGTCGAGGATCGGTCCGGACAACCGAGAGCCATAGCGCCGGATCTGCAGGGCACTGCACGTGCAGGCAGCCCCGCGGCCGGAACCCATCCCGCAGGGACACGGATTGGCGGCGAGCACGAGCTGGAACTCGCTGGGGAAGCGCACCGTGCCCGCGGCCCGGGCGACGACGACGTTGCCTGCCTCGATCGGTTGGCGCAGCGCCTGCATCACCTCGGGTCGGAACTCGGGCGCCTCGTCGAGGAAGAGCACCCCGTGGTGGGCCCGAGTGATCGCACCCGGGCTGAGGAAGCCGGACCCGCCCCCGATCATCGCGGGCATCGAGGCCCCGTGGTGCGGGGCGACGAACGGGGGTCGGCGCAGCAGCCCCTCCACCGGCCCGAGGGTGCCGGCGATGGAGGCGATGGCCGTCACTGCCACGGCCTCCTCGTCGGCCAGGTCGGGCAACAGGCCCGGCAGCCGCTCGGCCAGCATCGACTTGCCGGCCCCGGGCGGTCCCACGAGGTAGAGGTGGTGGGCTCCCGCGGCCGCGATCTCGAGGGCGAGCCGCGCCTCGGCCTGGCCCACGACGTCGGCGAGGTCGGCCGCCACGACCGCGGCGGCGGGCGAGTCGGTCGGCTCGGGGACGGGGTCGACCGGGTGGCCCGCCCCCAACAACCGGTAGCGGGCGACGAGCTCCTCGAGGCGGTCCACCGGATGCACCTGCACGCCGGTGACCAACCTGGCCTCACGCGCGTTGGCGAGCGGGACGACGACGTGTCTGACTCCGGCCCGGGCTGCCGCCGTGACGAGCGGCAGGACCCCCCGGACCCCACGGACGGACCCGTCCAGGCCGAGCTCGCCCACGTGGACCACCCGCTCGACGACCCGCGCCGGGACCTCGCCCACCGCGGCGAGCGCCGCCACGACGATGGCGAGGTCGAAGCCACTGCCGACCTTGGGGACCGAGGCGGGCGAGAGATTGACCGTTACCCGACGGGACGGGATCGGGTGACCGCTGTTGGCCGCCGCCGCCTTCACCCGGTCGGGTGACTGCGCGCAGGCGGCGTCGGCCCGCCCGCTCACGGCGAACGAGGGCAGACCCGGCGACACGTCGGCCTCGACCTCGACGAGGAAGCCGTCCACGCCGGCGAGCCCGACCGCCCGGGTGCGACCGAGGCCCATCAGCCCACCCCCACGAGGTGCTCGACGAGGCAGGGTCCCGCCCGCGGGCGCAGGACGCCGACGACGTCGACCCGCACGTCGGGGCAGGCGACCTCGTGCTCGGCCAGCCAGGCGGCGGCCAGCCGGCGCAACCGGGTCAGCTTCTCCCGGGTGACCGCCTCGACCGGGGTGCCGAAGGCCGCCCCTCGCCGGGTCTTCACCTCGCAGACGACGAGACAGCCCCCGTCCCGGGCGACGAGGTCGATCTCGCCGAAGGCACACCGCCAGTTGCGGTCGAGGATGACCAGGCCCCGCTCCCGCAGGAAGCGCTCGGCCATCCGCTCCCCGTAGCCGCCGACCGCGGCGGCGACCCGATGCGGCATACCCGATGTCGTGGCCGCGCTCGGCGGGGTCCCCGTGTCCATGGCACGAGCGTCCCGCCACGCCGGTATGCCGCCCACTCGCCGCCGCGCGCCTGTGGACGACGGGACGACCGGAGAGGCGGCTGTGGACGAGACCGCTCAGCCGCCGGCGAGCGAACAGGTGCCGGTGCGGGTGAGCGTCGGAGCGGCTTGGGGACCGACCCCGATGCCGACCGGCACCTTCGTGCAGGTCGCGTCCTCCAGGACCCCGGAAGAGGATCCGGCGAAGATGAACGCCGCTCGGCTCGTGCCGCTCACCCGGACCCCCTGCATCGTGGGAGCCGCGGTGTCGTCGGCCTGCACCCCTACGGTGCCGCCGGTGACCGTCACGTCGACGACGACCGGATGCGATGTGCCCACGGCGGCCAGGCCGACTGCGTTGCCGGCGAACTCGCTCGCGCTCACCGATCCGTCCGAGGACCCGAGGAAGCACACGCCGCACTCCCCGTTGCCCCGGAAGGTGCTCCGCTCGATGCTCACCCGGTGAGCGCCACCCACGACGATCCCCGCCCACGCGTTGTCGGCGAAGGTCGACCCGGTGACCTCCAGCGTCGTGCGACCGGGGGCCGGATCCCCCGACTGGGCCGAGAGGTGCACCCCCGCTCCCCCGGTGCTCGCGCCGCTCGGGCGGCTGCCCGACACGGTCACGCCGGTGAGCACGAGGGCGACCGAGGTGCCGGTGAGGATGCCGGACCCGGTCGTCCCCGGAGCCCGGGCGAGCGTGAGTCCGGACAGCTCCACCCGACCGGTGCTCAGCACGAGGACTCCGGCGTCGGGTGCAGCGGTCCGCAGCGTGGTCGCCGCCTGCCCGGCGCCCACGAGGGTCACCCCGTCGAGGATGACGAGCGGATCGTCGAGTCGGATCTCCCCGGCGGCCAGACGCACCGTGGACCCCGCGGGCGCCTCGGCGAGCGCCGCTCGCAACTGGTCCGCCGTCGCCACCTCCCGGGTGACCGGGGTCGCGGCGACCTGTCCGGTGATGGTCGCGGTGAGCCGGGCGAGCACGGCGGCGGCGATGGCCCCGCGCGCGGGCACCTCACGCAGGCCGCGCCCGAGCGAGTCGACGAACCGGCCACGATCGCAGCCGTCGCGCTGCACGGCGTCGCGGGCGGCCGCGAGCGCTCCCTCGAGCGAGGAGGAGGCAGGCGCATCGGTGGCCGGCGAGGTGCTCGGTGTGGAGGTTGCCGCCGTCGAGGGGCTCGTGGTGCCGACCGGACCGACCGGACCGACCGGCAGGCTGTAGCCGGCGACGACGTCGCGCACCGCCCCGACGATCCGGGCAACGGCCACCGCGCACGTGTCGACCGCGGTCGTCGGCGAGGTCGCGCTCGACGGAACACCCGTGGTGCCGCCGGCACAGCCTCCCAACGCGCCTGTGGCACAGGCCGCGACGGCGAACACCGTCGCGGCCCGGCGACGAAGGCCGTGGTGGGACATGGCGGCGGAGCTTACACCGCGGAGGGAGTGGCCAACTGCGACCAGGACGCCGCGGTCTGGGCGACGAAGGCCTCCAGCGCGCCGCTCGACGAACCGCTCGTGAGCGTCGCCGTCGTCGTGCTCGTCGTGCCCGTCGTCGTGACCCCGGTCGTGCTGAGGAAGACCGGGTCGTCGGTGCGCACCCGCATCGCCGTGAACCGTGCCGTCGCGCCCCGCGCGAACAGCCCTACCCCACCGTCGCTCACCCCGCCGTTGAAGCCGAAGCTCAGCCCGTAGGCGCCGTTGACCGTGAGGCTCACCGAGGCGCCCTTGAGCGTGACGACGAGCGTGTATGCCGTGGCCGCGCCGAGCGCGAAGGCCACGCTCGCGTCGACCCGCCATCCACCACGCGGCTGGACGTGTCCGATGACCAGGCGCTGACCGGCCACATCGACGCCGGCGAACTTGTAGTCCTCGACGCCGTAGGAGTCGAAGACGATCCCGGCGATCCCGCCGGTGACGAGGGTCGCGGTGAGCTCCACCCACGCCGAGGTCGACAGTCGTGTGACGGTGCCGAAGCCGAACGGCAGCAGGGCCGTCCCGGCGCTCGGCGGGGTGGCGACCAGCCCGGTGCTCGTCGACGTCCAGGTGCCGGCGGTCGCCGCGCCCAGCGACCCGGTACCGGTGCCCGTGCTGGTCCCCGCGACGAGGTTGAGCTGCAGGTCGAAGGTCGACACGGGCGCGAGCACCCGCAGTTGGACGTTGTCGTAGACGCCGCGGGAGTTGTTCGACCCCATCCCGGTGAGCCCCTTGTTGAGCCCGACGAGCTGACCGTCGACGAGGCGCGCGGCATACGTATAGGACAGCGCCATCGTGCCGTTGACCGCAAGGGTGACCGCCGTCCCATTCACCGCGAGGAGCAGGTCGTAGGAGGTGTCGGCCTTGAAGCTGCGCGGGGTCGCCTGGACGTCGTAGATCCAGCCGCTCGCGGTGCGGTGCCCGATGACGAGCTTGTTCGTCGACACGTCGATCCCGGCGAACTTGAAGTCCAGTGGCCCGAAGTAGTCGAAGATCATGAAGGCGTTGGCCTTCCAGCCGCCGGTGGGCTTCTTCACGAGGATCGATGCGGCGAGCTCGTAGTAGACCGGCAGGTATTCGTCGGCGTAGAAGACCGCGGCGGCGTCGCCGCCGAGCCCCGTGGCGGTCACGGTCAACGCACCACCGGAGATCGCGAAGCTGCCGGAGTCGACGAAGAAGCCGTCGAGGGTCGTCGTCGCGTTGAAGTCCGCCGAGCGCAGCACGTCACGCTGGCCGCCGGGCACGTTGCCGGGCTGCGGGTCGCGCGGGCCTCCGGTCTGGTCCTGCCAGAACGGGTCTTGCTGGACGACCAGGCCGATCTCGCCGAACGGCTCACCGTTGCGCGGTGCCGACGCGGCACCGGTCTCCAGCACGAGCGTCTGGTCGGCACCCTGGCCCTCGGACAGGTCGTAGAGGAAGTCGTAGAGGCCTGGGAGCACCTGGCGGCTCACCGTGCCGAGTCCGAAGGGCGCGAAGGGCACGAGGTAGGAGTTGAACTCCCCGACCCAGTCGATGAGTCGGTCGCCGCCGGTGTTGGCGATGAGCACGTCGACTCCGGCACCGCCGACCGCCCGGTCCTCGTAGGAGGCGTCGGTGTCGGGCTGGTCGTTGAGGCCGCCGTGGGTGGTGAGGTCGTCGTCGGCATTGAGCAGGTCGTTGCCCCAGCCGCCCCACAGCGTGTCCTTGCCGGTGCCACCGGTGAGCCAGTCGTTGCCGTAGTCGCCGAAGAGCACGTCGTTGCCGTCGGTGAACTTGGTCCCGGTCGCGGGGCCCTCGCCGGCCGCGTGGTTGAGCAGCCACGGTCGGGTCGTGTCACCGGTCTTGTTGAGACTTCCGTCCG
>JAKPEG010000096.1 GCA_029552065.1 Actinomycetes bacterium | reverse complement strand
CTTCGGCACCGAGTCGGTGCCGGTCGAGCGGATCCAGCGCGCGATCGGCGCGGTCTTCGACCTGCGCCCGGCGGCGATCGTCGAGGCCCTCGACCTGCTGCGGCCGATCTACCGGCGGACCGCGGCATACGGGCACTTCGGTCGCACCGACGCCGACGGTGGCTTCACCTGGGAGCGCACGGATCGGGTCGAGGCACTGCAGTCCGCAGCGCGCGCCTGATCCCGTCTCGGGCGATTGCCGCCCACCCGGGAGTAGGGTGGCGCCCCATGGAGCAATCGGCGCGGCCGCCGGCCACCTCGCGGCCTGCCGTCCTGCGGTTGCCCGACCACGGGATCCCGGCGGCGCGCCAGTCCTTCCTGCGCGAGCACAACCTCTCGCTCGTGCTGCGTCACATCATCGATGCACCCAAACCGATCAGCCGGGCCGAGCTGGCCAAGGCAACCGGACTGGCACGGGCGACGGTCTCGGCTCTCGTCGACCTGCTCATCGCGGGTGACCTGCTCGTCGAGCTCGATCCGATCGAGGCCGCCGACCGCGCCGGCCGGCCCGCCGTTCCACTCGCCCCCTCCGGACACGGCGTCGTGGGACTGGGCCTGGGCATCCAGGTCGACCACATCGGCGCCCGGGTCCTGGACCTGGCCGGGAATGTCATCGACGAACGGATCGTCGCCGGCAACTTCCGGGCCAGCGACCCCGCGTTGGTCGTTGCCCGGCTCGCGGAGCTCGCCGACCGGCTCACGATGGCCCTGATCCGGTCCGGCACCCGGGTGGCCGGGGTGTGCGTGTCGGTTCCGGGCTCGGTGCAGGCCGACGGACCGTTGGTGCGCTATGCACCCAACCTCGACTGGCACGACGTCGACCTCGTGGGCATGGTGCGGGCCAAGGCGGACCTGGGCGACATCCCGATCCATGTCGGCAACGACACCGATCTCGGCGCTCGTGCGGAGGCTCGCGCCCGAAGCCGGGAGCGGGCGACCCCGCGCCAGGACGAGCAGTTCCTCTACGTCAGCTGCGAGATCGGGGTCGGCGGGGCGATCGTCGTCCGGGGCGAGACGACCGGGTCCTGGAGCGCCGAGCTCGGTCACGTCGTGGTCGACCGGGCAGGCCCGCCGTGCGGTTGCGGCGCGCGGGGCTGCCTCGAGCAGTATGCCGGGCGCGACTCCATGTTCGCCCACGCCGGACTGGGCCTGGGCAGCTCGATGACCGACTTCCGCCGGGCCGTCGACGCGGGGGAGCCCGCCGCCGTCCAAGCCCTCAGCGAGGCTGCCGAGGCACTGGGGCTGGCAATCGCCTCGACCCTCAACCTCGTCAACTTCGACACGGTCGTGCTCGGGGGCGGCTACGTCGAACTCGCCGACCTGCTCGTGCCGACGATCACGCGGCACATCCGCAGGCGTACGCTCGCCTCGCGCTGGCAGACCATCGTCATCGAGGTGGGTAGAGCGGGGGCGATGGCGCCGCTCACCGGGGCTGCGCTGCTCGTCCTCGACGAGGTCGTGGCCAATCCTGCGATGTTGTTGGCGGCGGGATGAGCTCCCGCCTGCGCCGTGCGGTCGGAGTCCCCACGAGGGGCGCCGGCTGACCGGATCGGCTCGTCTGCGTGACCCGATTGTTACCCGGTCCGCGGCGGGGCTCGCTTGACGGCTCGGCCCTCCGAGAATATGTTTGTTCAGATAACAAACCACGACGACGTGGGCCCTCTGCGGAGGGAGGAAAGGGTGATGCGCGGTGTCGGATGTCATCCTCGAGATGCGGCACATCGTCAAGGAGTTCCCGGGCGTCAAGGCTCTGGACGACGTGTCGATGGTCGTGCAGCGGGCCGAGGTGCACGCGATCTGCGGCGAGAACGGTGCCGGGAAGTCGACCCTCATGAAGGTCCTCTCCGGGGTGTGGCCGGTCGGCAGCTACGAGGGCGAGATCGTCTACGAGGGGCAGCCGGTCACCTTCAAGAGCATCCGGGACAGCGAGCACGCGGGGATCGTCATCATCCACCAGGAGCTGGCGCTCATCCCCGAGCTGTCGATCGCCGAGAACATCTTCCTGGGCAACGAGTACACGAAGAACGGCGTCATCGACTGGGTCGAGACCAACCGCCGCGCCCGTGACCTGCTCCACCACGTCGGCCTCAACGAGGACCCGCAGACGGCGATCAAGAACATCGGCGTGGGCAAGCAGCAGCTCGTCGAGATCGCCAAGGCGCTCAACAAGGACGTCAAGCTGCTCATCCTCGACGAGCCGACGGCCGCGCTCAACGAGGAGGACTCCAAGCATCTGCTGGGTCTCATCGACGGCCTGCGCCGCAAGGGCATCACCGCGATCATCATCAGTCACAAGCTCAACGAGATCGCCGCCATCGCCGACTCCATCACCATCATCCGCGACGGCCGCTCGATCGAGACGCTCGACGTGCACGGCGAGAAGGTCGACGAGGACCGGATCATCCGGGGGATGGTCGGCCGGGAGCTGGGCTCCCGCTTCCCCGAATACACCCCCCAGGTCGGCGAGACCTTCTTCGAGGTGTCCGACTGGACCGTCGAGAGCCCGATCGTGCCAGGGCGGATGGTCTGCAAGGAGTCCTCCTTCTACGTGCGCCGCGGTGAGATCGTCGGCTTCGCCGGCCTCATGGGGGCCGGACGCACCGAGCTCATGCGCTCGATCTTCGGCCACTCCTACGGAGTCTTCCGCGGCGGGCAGCTGACGATGAACGGCAAGGCGCTCAATCTCCACAGCGTCACGGCCGCGATCGACGCCGGCATCGGTTACGTGACCGAGGACCGCAAGGTGCTCGGCCTCAACCTGCTCGACGACATCAAGACGACGACCGTCTCGGCCAAGCTCAAGAAGATCGCCCACTACACGGTCGTCGACCGCCGGGCCGAGTTCGAGGCCGCCGAGGGCTACCGCAAGTCGCTGCGCACCAAGGCCCCCAACGTCAACGAGGGCGTCGCCAAGCTCTCCGGCGGCAACCAGCAGAAGGTCGTGTTGGCCAAATGGCTCTTCACCGACCCCGAGCTGCTCATCCTCGACGAGCCGACCCGTGGCATCGACGTCGGTGCGAAGTTCGAGATCTACGGGATCATCCACGAACTCGCGCGCAGCGGTAAGGGCGTGATCGTGGTGTCCTCGGAACTGCCCGAGTTGCTCGGCCTGTCCGACCGGATCTACACGATCTGCGAGGGCTCCATCACCGGATGCCTCTCCAAGGGTGAAGCCACCCAGGAGAGCCTCATGAAGCTCATGACCACCCTGTCCGACACCTCCACCCCCGCCGCTGGGCGAGACGCGTAAGGGAAACGATGAACAAGCTCAAGGAGATCCTCGGCGGGGACACCCGCCAGTTCGGCATGATCTTCGCGCTCGTGGCGCTGATCGTCCTGTTCCAGATCCTCACCAACGGCGTGACGTTGACCCCGGACAACATCATCGCGCTGTTCAACGGGAACTCCTACATCCTCGTGCTCGCGATCGGCATGGTCCTGGTGATCATCGCCGGGCACATCGACCTCTCGGTCGGCTCGGTGGCGGCCGCGGTCGGCATCATCGTGGCCATGGCGATGCAGAACTGGAACCTCGCCTGGCCATTGGCCATCCTGCTGGGGCTCGTCGTGGGTGCCCTCATCGGCGCATGGCAGGGCTTCTGGGTGGCCTACGTCGGGATCCCCGCCTTCATCGTCACACTCTCCGGGATGCTCGTCTTCCGCGGGCTCAACCAGTTTGTCGGCAAGTCCAACTCGATCCCCGTCCCGCAGGACTTCCAGGTCATCGGCGCCGGCTTCCTGCCGGAGGTCGGCCCCAACACCGGCTACAACAACCTCACCGTTCTGCTCGGCCTGCTCGGTGCCGGGTTCATCGCCTGGGGGATGTTCCGCGGCCGTCGCAACAGCGTGAAGGTCGGTGCCCCGGTTCCCCCCATGTGGGCCTTCCTCACCAAGCTCGTCCTCCTGTGCGGCGTCATCCTCGCGGTCACGCTGCTGTTCGCCTCGGGACGCAAGGGCACGAGCTTCCCGGTCCCCGGTCTCATCCTGCTCGTGCTCGTCATCGTCTACGGATTCATCTCCAGCCGCACGGTCGTCGGTCGGCACATATACGCCGTCGGTGGAAACCGCCACGCCGCCGAGCTGTCCGGCGTGCGGAGCAAGCAGATCAACTTCCTCGTGATGGCCAACATGTCGGTGCTCGCCGCGCTGGCCGGCATGATGTTCGTCGCCCGGTCGACCGCCTCCGGTCCCTCCGACGGCGTGGGCTGGGAGCTCGACGCGATCGCCGCCGTCTTCATCGGCGGCGCCGCCGTCACCGGTGGCGTCGGCACGGTCGTCGGGTCGATCGTCGGTGGTCTGGTCATGGCCGTGTTGAACAACGGCCTGCAACTCATGAACGTCGGTTCCGACCTGCAGCAGATCATCAAGGGTCTCGTGCTGCTCGCTGCCGTCGCCTTCGACGTCTACAACAAGCGTCAGGGCAAGGCCTCCCTCATCGGCCTGATCATGCGCAACTTCGGCCGGTCCGAGGCCAGTTCCAAGCCCAAGGACGCCTCGGCCTGAGGCCCTACGTCAGTTCGCTCAAACCCGCACCAACCAGAGAGGTAATCACCAGAATGCGCACACCCTTCAAGGCGATGCTCGCGGTCTCGGCCGTGGCTGCGCTCGCTCTCACCGGCTGCGGTCGCCAGGACACGGCGACCTCGACCAGCTCCGGCAGCGGAGCCGCTGCCAGCGGCACAATGATCGGCGTCGCGCTGCCGCAGAAGACCTCGGAGAACTGGGTTCTCGCCGAGAACCTCTTCAACGACGGGCTAAAGGCCGCCGGGTTCACTCCCAACGTCCAGTTCGCCAACGGTGGGGTCTCCGAGCAGCAGAACCAGATCCAGACCATGGTCACCAAGGGTGCGAAGGTCATCATCGTCGGCGCCATCGACGGCTCTCAGCTGGGCACCCAGCTCAAGGCCGCCAAGGATGCCGGTGCGACCGTCATCGCCTACGACCGACTGCTCAAGAACACGGACGCCGTCGACTACTACGTGGCCTACGACAACCGCAAGGTCGGTCAGCTCCAGGGCCAGGCCCTCCTCGATGGCATGAAGGCCAAGAAGCCCAACGGCCCCTACAACATCGAGTTGTTCGCCGGCTCGCCCGACGACGCCAACGCCCAGGTCTTCTTCGACGGCGCCATGGACGTGCTCAAGCCGAAGATCGCCGACGGCACCCTCAACGTCGTTTCCGGCCAGAAGGAGTTCGCCCAGGTCGTGACCCAGGGCTGGAAGGCCGAGAACGCCCAGAAGCGCATGGACACCCTGCTCGTGGGCAACTACACGACCGCCACGCTCGATGGCGTCCTCTCGCCCAACGACACCCTCGCCCGCGCCATCATCACCTCGTGCAAGGCCGCCGGCAAGCCGGTCCCGGTCGTCACGGGTCAGGACTCCGAGGTCGAGTCGGTCAAGTCGATCATGGCCGGTGAGCAGTATTCGACGATCAACAAGGACACCCGCAACCTGGTGAAGGCGAGCATCGAGATGGTCCAGGCCATCGTCAAGGGTCAGAAGCCCACCGTCACCGACACCACCCAGTACAACAACGGCGTCAAGATCGTTCCCGCCAACCTGCTGGCCCCGGTCATCGTCACGAAGGCCAACGCCAAGGAGGCCTACGCCAACGACCCGACCCTGTCGGCACTCACCAAGTGATCCCACGCTGAGGTGATCGATCACCCTCAGCCCCACACGGGAGGTCCAGCGTCCGCGAGCGGGCGCTGGGCCTCCCGGCCTTTTCGGCGGAAGGACGGCACACCATGAGCAGCGCCCTCACCGAGGTCGAGGCCATCCGGCTGGATCGACACGCGCGCGGCCTCGCGGATCTCGTGGCGAACGCGCGTCATCCCGAGGGCGGCTTCGGCTGGCTCGGTCCGGACAATCGAGTAGTCGTGCGACGGCCGGTCGAGACGTGGATCACCTGCCGGATGACGCACGTCGCGGCCGTCGAGACGATCCGCCGAGGCAACGATGCCGCAGCACTGCGACCGCTGCTCGACGTCGGCCACGACGCGCTCACCGGTCGGCTGCGCGACGGCATACACGGGGGGTGGCTGCCCGCCGTGGGGGGCACGGAGACTCCGCCCACCGACAAGGTGGCCTATGCCCACGCCTTCGTCATCCTCGCCGCGGCCAGTCTCACCGCAGCCGAGCACCCGGGCGGACCGGCGCTCCTGGCGGAGGCCCTCGAGGTCTTCGACCGGTGGTTCTGGGACGAGGACGAGGGGATGGCCCGGGAGCAGTACGACCGGGCCTGGAGCCGGTGCGAGGACTATCGCGGCGTCAACGCCAACATGCACACGGTCGAGGCGATGCTCGCGGCCGGGCAGGTGCTGGGCGAGGAGCGCTACCTCGAACGGGCCAGCCGTATCGTCGACCGTGTCGTCCACGGCTTCGCCCGCGAGTCCGACGGCCGCCTTCCCGAGCACTTCGACGGGACCTGGTCGGTGCTGCCGGACTACAACCACGACCGACCGGCCGACCAGTTCCGACCCTACGGCGTGACGATCGGGCACGTCTTGGAGTGGTCGCGCCTCGCTCTCAACACGCGTGCGGCGAGGGCGAACGGTGCGACCATCGACGGATCCGACCCGCTCGTCGTCGATGCCGCAGCGCTGTTCCGCGCGGGCGTGAGTCGTGGCTGGGGTGTCGACGGCGCGGACGGCTTCGTCTACACGACCGACTTCCAGGACCGGCCGATCGTGCGCGAGCGTCTGCACTGGGTGGTCTGCGAGGGCATCGGCGCTGCGTGGACGCTCCACGAGGTCACCGGCGATCCCGAGGCGCTCACCTGGTACGGCCGACTCTGGGACTACGCGCAACGCCACCTCATCGACGTCGAACACGGGGGTTGGCGCCACGAGCTCTCGCCCACCAACGAACCGTCGGAGCTCATCTGGTGGGGCAAGCCCGACCTCTACCACGCCTACCAGTGCGCGCTCGTGCCGCTGCTGCCGGGGCTCGTGTCGTTCGCGGGGACGGTGCGCAAGGCCGCGAGCTGACGCCGCACTCTCGCGCTGTCGGGCGGCCCGACTAGGTTTCGGTCATGACCGACGAGCGCCGAGATGCGGGGCAGGTCCCCGTGGCAGGTGTCGTCGTGGACAGCCCGCTGGCCCACCTCGACCGGGTCTTCGAGTATGCCGTGCCGGCCGAGTGGGATGCCCTCGCCCGGCCCGGGGTGCGGGTGCGGGTGCCGTTCGCGGGGCGTGAGCTCGACGGTTTCGTCGTCAGCCGCCCGTCGGTCGCGGTGCACGCCGGGCCGCTGGCCTCCGTGCGTCGCGTGGTGAGTCCGGAACCGGTGCTCACCCCGGGCACGCTCGCCCTCGCGCGAGCGGTCGCCGACCGGTATGCCGGCACGCTCGCCGACGTCCTCCGGCTGGCCGTCCCCAAGCGGCATGCGGCCGCGGAGAAGGCACTGCCGGCGCACGGCCCCGCGCTCGATGCCCTGCCGGCGCCCGATCCGGGACCCTGGGCGGCATACCCGGCGGGTGAGGCCTTCCTGCGGCGGGTGACCGAGGGCGAGGCGCCGGGGGCGGCCTGGGTGGCTCTGCCGGGTCGCCCGCGGGAGCTCGACTGGCCGGCCGCCTTGGCGACGGCGGCCGCCGCGGCACTCGCCGGCGGCCGGGGGGCGCTGCTCGTCGTCCCCGACCACCGGGACGTCGACCGGGTCGACGCGGCGCTTCGCGAGGCCGTGGGACCGGGCCGGCACGTGCGGCTCACGGCCGACCAGGGCCCCCAGGCGCGCTACACGGCCTGGCTCAAGATCCTGCGCGGGCACGTGCGGTGCGTCGTCGGCACCCGGGCGGCCGCTTTCGCCCCCGTCCGGGAGCTGGGCCTGGTCGCGGTGTGGGACGACGGCGACGACCTGTTCGAGGAGCCCCGGTCGCCCTATCCGCACGTCCGCGAGGTGGTGCTCGAGCGTGCGCGCGCCGAGAAGGCGGCGCTGGTCGTCGGCGGTTTCGGGCGCTCCGTGCCGGTCCAGGAGTTGGTCGAGCGCGGCGTGCTCGTGGACGTGCGACCCGGCACCGAGGCGCTGCGGGGAGCCGGCCCGCGGGTGAGTGTCGCGGGGGAGGGGAGCGATCCCGCACGCGATCCTGCCGCCGCACGGGCCCGGCTGCCTTCCTCGGCATGGTCGATCGCCAAGGCGGCCCTCACGCGGGGTCCGGTCCTGGTCCAGGTCCCACGCGGGGGCTACCTCCCCGGGCTGCGCTGCGCCGACTGTCGAGCCTCGGTGCGCTGCCGCAGGTGCGGCGGTCCGATGGTGCTCACCGGCGCCCAGGCGTCGCCCACCTGCTCCTGGTGTGGCCACGCAGACGCTCCGGGCGCCTTCCGCTGCCCGCACTGTGACGGTCAGCGCTTGCGCTCGGGGTGGGTGGGGTCCGAACGCACGGCAGAGGAGCTCGGGCGCGCCTTCCCGGGGGTCGGCGTGCACACCTCCGGGGGTGATCGCGTCCTGGCGAGCATCGGGCCGGAACCGGCCCTCGTGGTCGCGACGCCGGGTGCCGAGCCGGTGGCTGCCGACGGCTACGCCGCATGCCTGCTGCTGGACTCGTGGGCGCTGCTGGACCGGGAGGGCCTCGATGCGCCGGTCGAAGCGCTGCGGCGCTGGCTCGCGGCGGCGGCCCTCACCCGGCCGGCGTCGGACGGCGGTGCGGTCGTCCTGTGCGGGGTTCCCGGCGGCCCCCGACCACGCCCCGTCGAGGCCCTGGTCCGGTGGGATCCGGTGTGGTTGGCCGCTGCCGAGCTCGCCGAACGGCGCGAGCTGCGTCTGCCTCCCACGGTCGTCATGGCCGAACTCGTGGGGACACGGACGGCCGTGGCCGAGGCCGCCGATCGAGCGCTCGCCGACCTCGCTCACGGCGCCGGGTCGACCGGCGAACGGCTCGGTCCGCTGCCGCCGCCCCGGGAACGAGGGTCCGGCGAGGCCGAGGCCACGCGAGAGGTCCTGCGCGCGGACCGGTCACTGTGGCCCGCGCTGGCCCAGGCCCTGCGCACCGTCAAGGCCCAGCGCAGCGCCCGCAAGGATCTCGCCCCGCTGGCCGTGCGCCTCGACTGGGACGGCACGACCTGAGGGGACGACCTCCGCCCGGCAGTCCGGGACGCCCGCTGACCGGACGCGCAACCGCCCTGAAGATGCTGGCACGATAGGCCTGCACGGGCGTATCTGCGCAGTCCAAGCGAGAGGATCCGGTGGACGAGCGGCTGCAGGCATGGACCGACGACGGCGGCGACCATCGGGCCACGGGGCTCTTCCGGACCGCCTTCGAGGTCGGGCCGGACGGGGTGTGGGCGGCTCCGGGCCGGGTGAACGTCATCGGGGAGCACCTCGACTACAACGCAGGCCCGTGCCTGCCGATCGCCCTTCCCCACCGCACCTACGTCGCGATGCGCCGACGGCCCGACGACGAGATCCGGCTCGTCTCGGCGATGGACCCGGCGGCCGTGTGGCGCGGGTCGATCGACTCCCTCGGCCCCGGCAAGGTGACCGGCTGGGCGGCCTATGCCGCGGGCGTCGCGTGGAGCCTGGGTGAACAGGGCTGCCCGACGGGAGGCTTCGACGCCGCCGTCGCCTCCTGCGTGCCCGTGGGCGCTGGCCTCTCCTCGTCGGCGGCGCTCGAATGCGCGGTCGCGCTCGGTCTGTCCGACTGCTTCGCGCTCGGTCTCGCGGCCGAGGACGCCGGTCGCCGGCGTCTGGTCGCGGCCGCTGTCCGCGCCGAGAACGAAGTGGCCGGTGCGCCCACCGGTGGGATGGACCAGGCCGCGTCCCTTCGCACGCGCGAGGGCCATGCGCTCCTGCTCGACAGCCGGGACCAGAGCATCCGCCAGGTGCCCTTCGACCTCGCCAACGAGGGCTTGCGTCTGCTGGTCATGGACACGCAAGTCGCGCATGCACTCGTCGACGGGCAGTATGCCGCGCGCCGTGCGGCCTGCGAGCGGGCCGCGTCCCTGCTCGGGGTGCCCTCGCTGCGCGAGGTCACGGATCTGGACGACGCCCTCGGTCGGCTGCCCGCCCAGCTGAGGGCCCGGGTGCGTCACGTGGTGAGCGAGATCGCCCGGGTGGGCGACTTTGTTGCGCTGCTCGAGCAAGGCCGTCTGCGAGACACCGGAGGACTTCTCGACGCCTCGCATGCCTCCCTGCGGGACGACTACGAGGTGAGCTGCCCAGAACTGGACCTCGCGGTGGCGGCGGCGAGCTCGGCCGGGGCGTTGGGGGCGCGGATGACCGGAGGCGGCTTCGGTGGATCTGCCGTCGCGCTGGTCGAGGCCGGCGCCGTGGGCCCGGTGACGTCGGCCGTCGCGGCCGCCTTCGCCGCGCGCGGGTGGACCGCGCCGCGCTGCTTCGAGGCTACTGCCGGGGCTCCGGGGGGTCGCGTGCGGTGACGCCTGCCGCCGAGACGAGACCAAGGGAAGGTGTGTGCGAGGAACGATGACGGAACGCTATCTGGCTGCCGCACAGGACAAGATGCGGGCGGCGGGGGTGTCGGAGCCGGCGATCGAGGCGTTCGGCCACTACTACGGGCAGCTCGAGCAGGGGGTTAGCGGTCTCATCCGTGAGGCGGACATCGACCCGCTCGTGGATCCGCCCCGGCTTGCCGACGTCACCGTCGATCCCGTCGAGGGCGCCGCCGCGCTCGACCGGACCGTGCTCATCCGCCTCAACGGTGGGCTCGGCACGTCGATGGGGATGGATCGGGCCAAGTCCCTGCTCCCGGTGCGTGGCGAGCTGCGTTTCCTCGACGTCATCGTCGAGCAGGTGCGGGCGGCCCGCGCGGCATACGGCGTGCGCCTGCCGTTGCTCCTGCTCGACAGCTTCCGCACGCGCGAGGACAGCCTCGCGGCCCTCGCCGCCTATCCCGACCTGCCGGTGGCCGGGCTGCCGCTCGACCTCCTGCAGAGCCAGGAGCCCAAACTCCTGGCCGAGGACCTCTCGCCCGCACTGTGGCCGGCTCGACCCGAGCTCGAGTGGTGTCCACCGGGTCACGGCGACCTCTACCCCACCCTGCTCGCCTCGGGCCTGCTCGACCGGCTGATCGAGGCGGGCTTCCGCTACGCCAACGCCGCGAACGCCGACAACCTCGGTGCCGCCCCCGACCCCGTTCTCGCGGGCTGGTTCGCCTCCTCCGGTGCCCCCTACGCAGCCGAGGTATGCCGTCGCACGGCCGCCGACCGCAAGGGCGGTCACCTCGCCTGGCGCCGCTCGGACCGGCGGCTCATCCTGCGCGACACCGCCCAGACGGCGCCCGAGGACATGGACCACTTCACCGACGAGCACCGCCACCCCTACTTCCACACGAACAACCTCTGGTTCGACCTGCACGCCCTGCGGGAGAAGCTCGTCGAGCGGCGCGGCGTGCTCGGGCTGCCGCTCATCCGCAACGACAAGCGGGTGGATCCGACCGATCCGAACTCGCCTGCGGTCGTCCAGATCGAGACTGCGATGGGGGCCGCCGTCGAAGTCTTCGAGGGTGCGAGGGCCATCGTCGTCGAGCGCGAGCGATTCCTGCCGGTGAAGACGACCGACGACCTGCTGCTCGTGCGCTCGGACGTCTACCGGCTCGATGCCGCCTCCCGACTCGTGCGCACGAGGGAGCGGGCTCCGCTCGTGGCGCTCGACAAGCGCCACTTCGCGCGGATCGCCGACTTCGACGCGCGCTTCCCCGCGGGCGTGCCCTCGTTGCGCGAGGCGGACTCGCTCACCGTGCACGGGGATTGGACCTTCGGCCGGGGGGTCGTCGTGCGTGGGGACGGGCGATTGGCGGACACGGGTGCGCCCGCGCGGGTCGCCGACGGCGCGGTCCTCTGAGGTCACGTCGGCCCACGAGGTCTTGCTCGGTGCGCGCTGCGCCGGCCGGGCGAAGCCTCCGCGTAGACTGAGCCCTCGCCCGGCCCCGGCGAGCCCGCGCGGTGGTGCGCGGCACGGCATACCTGCTCGTCGAAGGAAAACTGTTGTCGGTCAAGCCCATCCGCCTGTTCGGAGACCCGATCCTGCGCACGCCCGCCCAGCCCGTCGTCGACTTCGACAAGGAGCTGCGCCAGCTCGTCGCCGATCTCACCGAGACGATGCTCGCCGCGCCGGGGGCGGGCCTCGCGGCACCGCAGATCGGGGTGGGGCTGCGGGTCTTCGCCTACTGCGTCGACGGGGTGATCGGCCATCTGGTCAACCCCAGCCTCGCGCTGTCCGAGGAGCAGCAGGACGGCGAGGAGGGCTGCCTGTCCTTCCCGGGCCTGAAGTTCCCCACGCCCCGGGCCATGCGCGCGGTGGCGACCGGGGTGGACGAGCACGGCGAACCGCTGGTCGTCGAGGGGACCGAGCTGCTCGCCCGGTGCGTCCAGCACGAGACCGACCACCTCGACGGGGTCCTGTTCGTCGACCGGATGGATCCCGCCCAGCGCAAGCTCGCGATGAAGGCGATCCGCGAGGCCGAGTGGGTCGGCGGACCGCCGACCGTGCGGGTGAGCCCGCACGCGACCTTCGGGCTGGGGATGTGAGATGAGAGTCGTCTTCGCCGGCACGCCGCAGGTCGCCCTCCCGTCGCTCGACGCGCTCGTCGCCTCCCGGCACGAGGTGGTCGCGGTCGTGACCCGGCCCGACGCGCCCGCCGGCCGAGGTCGCACGCTGGCCCCCGCACCGGTGCGCGCGAGGGCGCAGGAACACGGCATACCCGTGCTCACGCCCCGCTCGCCCCGGGAGCCGGACTTCCTCGAGGCCCTGCGCGAGCTGCGGCCGGACTGTTGCCCGGTCGTCGCCTACGGCGCGCTCCTGCCGCAGGTGGCCCTCGACGTGCCCGTCCACGGCTGGGTCAACCTGCACTTCTCCCTGCTGCCCGCCTGGCGCGGGGCCGCGCCGGTCCAGCGGGCCATCCTCGCCGGCGACGACCTCACCGGGGCGAGCACCTTCCTCATCGAGGCGGGCCTGGACACCGGTCCGGTCTATGGCGTGATGACCGAGCGGATCCGGCCGACCGACACGAGCGGGGAGCTGCTCGACCGGCTCGCCCACGCCGGGTCCGGTCTGCTCGTCGCGACCCTCGACGGGATCGCCGACGGCACCCTCGTGCCCGAACCGCAGGCCGCCGAAGGCATCTCGCACGCGCCCAAGCTCGAGGCCGACGACGGCCGGGTCGTGTGGGCCCACCCGGCCGTCGCGGTCGACCGCCTCGTGCGCGCGTGCACCCCCGCTCCCGGTGCGTGGACGAGCTTCCGCGGAGAGCGACTGCGCCTCGGCCCGGTCACCCTCGTCGACCCGCCGCCCGAGGCCCTCGGCCCCGGTGAGCTGCTCGTCACCAAATCCGCCGTGTATGCCGGCACGGCCACCCTCCCGGTCCGGCTCGGCCTCGTCCGGCCGCACGGGAAGCGGGAGATGCCGGCCGCCGACTGGGCACGCGGGGTTCGCATCGGCCCGGGGGAGTGCGTCGGTGCCGACCGCTGAACCCCCGCGGCGGGGGTCCGGGGCTCGGGCGCGGTCCCGCCAGCGACCGAGCGAGCGGACCCGCACCGGCGACCCTGCTCGGCTGGCGGCATACCGCTTGCTCCGCGCCGTCGACGACGGGGCCTATGCCAGCCTCGAACTGCCCAGGATCCTGCGCGCCGGGCGCGTCGGCGGGCGCGACGCCGCGTTCGCGACCGAGCTCGCCTACGGCGCGATCCGCCTGCGTGGGCGCTACGACCCGATCCTCGCGATCACCGCGGCGCGGGAGCTCTCGGCCGTCGACCCGCCGGTCCTCGACGTCCTGCGGATCGGCGCCCATCAGCTGCTCGGGATGCGCGTCGCCGCCCATGCGGCGGTGAGCGAGACGGTCGCCCTCGCGCGCCAGGTCACCGGAGCGGGGGCTGCGGGCTTCGTCAACGCCGTCCTGCGGCGAGTGGGGGAGCGGCGCCTCGACGAGTGGCTCGAACTCGTGGCACCCGCGAGCCTCGAACCCGGGGCCCGGCTCGCCATCCGGGAGTCCCACCCGCTCTGGGTGGTGTCCGCCTGGCGCGACGCGCTCCTCGGCCACGGGCGGTCCGACCGGGAGAGCGTGGCCAAGGAACTCGCATCGGTGCTCGCAGCCGACAACGAGCCGCCACGCGTGACCCTCGTCGCCCGGCCCGGCCTCGCGACGACTGACGAACTCGTCGCGGCGGGAGCCACCACCCGGGGGCGCTGGGCCCCGACCGCGGTCATCCTCCCGAGCGGCGATCCAGGGCAGGTGGCCGCCGTCCGTGAGGGACGAGCCGCCGTGCAGGACGAGGGCTCGCAACTCGTGGCCCTCGCGCTCGCCGCCGCGCCCGTGACCGGGCAGAACGGGCCCGATCCCGCGCGCGAGCGCTGGCTGGATCTGTGCGCCGGGCCCGGAGGCAAGGCCGGGCTACTCGCGGCCCTCGCCGTGCAGCGAGGGGCGGACTTCGTCGCCAACGAGGTGAACCTGACCCGCGCCGAGCTCGTCCGCCAGACCCTGCGGGCGGCGGCCGCGACCGGCCGAGCAGGGCAGGTGAAGGTGCGCACGGGTGACGGCCGCGACGTCGGGGGACTCGAGCCCGCGGCATACGACCGGGTGCTCGTCGATGCGCCGTGCACCGGGCTCGGCGCGTTGCGCAGACGACCCGAGGCCCGGTGGCGGCGCACGCCGGCCGACCTCGCACCGCTCACCGCGCTGCAGGCCGAACTGCTCGCGAGTGCCGTCGAGGCGACGCGCCCCGGTGGGGTCGTCGCCTATGCGACGTGCAGCCCGCACCTGGCCGAGACCGTCTTCGTCGTCCGCGACCTGCTGCGCCGACGGCCCGACGTCGAACAGCTCGACACGCGGCAGTGGCTACGGGACAGAGACTCCCAGCCGCTCCCGTCGACCGGCGCCGGCCCTGCTGCCCAGCTCTGGCCCGACCTGCACGGCACCGACGGGATGTTCCTCGCGCTCCTGCGCCGCAGGGGGTGAGCGGTGGCGGGGTTGCTGCTCGACCTCACCCCGCTGCGGGTCGAGCCGGCATACCGCCGTCTCTATGCCGGTTTCGCCCTCTCCGGGGTGGGTGCTCAACTGGCCGCGACGGCGATCGGGCTGCAGGTCTACGACCTGTCACGCTCGACGGCGGCGGTCGGCCTCGTCGGGCTCTGTGCCCTCGTCCCGCTGGTCGTCATGGGGCTCTACGGCGGGGCGCTCGTCGACCATCACGACCGGCGGACGGTCGCCATCGTCGGGGCGGTCGTCCTCTGGGCGGCCAGCATCGGCAACATCGTCCAGTCGTTCCTGGACAACCGGCACGTGTGGGTGCTCTACCTGCTCGCCGGCGTGTCGAGCGCCGCCTTCGGGGTCGTCAACCCGGCGCGTGCGGCCATCTACCCCCGGCTGCTCGCCCCTGAGTTGCTCCCCGCCGCCAACGCCCTCTCGATCGTCGCGATGAACCTCGCCTTCCTCGGCGGGCCCTTCCTCGCGGGGATCCTCGTCGACCTCGTCGGTTTCACCGCGGCCTACGCGCTCGACGCGGCGATGTTCACCGCGGCGATGTGGGGGCTGTGGCGGCTGCCGCCGATCCCGCCGGAACACGACGGCGAGCCGGGCACGGGCCCCTCGCGGCCGCCGGGACTGCGGGCGGTGTGGGACGGGTTGGCCTTCCTCGGGACCCGGCCCAACGTGCGGATGACCTTCCTCGCCGATCTCGTCGCGATGGTCCTCGCCCAACCGCGCGCGCTGCTGCCGGCGATCGCCGCGCTCGTGCTCGGCGGGGGTGCGCGCACCGTCGGCCTGCTCGGCACCGCGGTCGCCGTCGGCGGAGTCGTCGCCATGCTCGCCTCCGGGCCGCTCGGCCGGATCCGGCGTCAGGGGATCGCCGTCGTCGTCTCGGTCATCGGCTGGGGGGCCGGTTTCGCCGCCTTCGGCGCCATCGTGCTCGCCGTGCCCGAACGGCTCGACCCGGGCCCGGCCCTCTGGTGGGCGTGTGCGGCGATGGCTGTCGCCGGCGCGAGCGATGCGGTGAGTGCGGTCTTCCGCGTGACCATCCTCCAAGCGGCCACCCCCGACCACCTGCGCGGCCGGCTCCAGGGTGTGTTCGTCGTCGTCGTCGCGGGCGGTCCTCGCCTCGGGGAGATGCTCTCGGGCGCGGTCGCCTCGGTCCTCGGCGAGGGTCGCACGGCCGTGCTCGGCGGCCTCGCGTGCATCGGGGCCATCGTCGCGCTTGGGGTATGGCAGCGCGGTTTCCTCCGCTACGACTCGCGGCACCCGACGCCCTGATTGTGTTCTACCGAGCCGTCACCCGACGGCCAGGGTCAGGGGAGCAGCCCTCGGACCCGCAGCTCCCGGCCGAGGTCTTCGGCGTCCACGAACCGGATCGCGTCGAGGCCCGCCCGCGCGCCGGCCGCGAGGTTGGCGGGCGAGTCGTCGATGTAGGGGATGCCGTCGAGGTCGGCGCCGAGCCGAGCGGCAAGCACGGCGAAGATCGCCGGATCGGGCTTGGCGATCCCCTCCTCGCCGGAGACGACGATGTCGTCGAAGAGCGCGAAGACCTCGGGCCAGGCCCCCGTCGCGTGCGGGAAGGTCTCGGCCGACCAGTTCGTGAGCGCGACGAGCCGGATGCCGCGGGCGTGCAGGGCGCGCATGATCTCGCTCGTCCCGGGGACGAGCCCACGCAGGCTGAGCGGGTAGTTGCGACGGTATGCCGTGATCTCCTGCGCGAGCTGAGGGTGCGCGGCGACGGCGCTCGCCTCGGCCTCGGCCCACGGGCGGCCGGCGTCCTGTGCGTGGTTCCAGGCGGCCCAGTCGAAGTGGTCGCCGTCGAGGAAGGCCCGGGCGCGCGCGAGCCCGACCTCGACGGCGATCGCGGGCACCGGGTCCCAGTCGACCACCACCCCTCCGAGATCGAAGACGACCACTGTCGACGGCTGCGTCATGCTGCTCTCCCTCCTGTCCCACACCCTAGGGTGGTGGCCGTGCAGATCTCTCCGAGCATCCTGTCGGCCGACTTCGCCAATCTCCAGGCCGAGCTCGAGGCGGTCGCCGACGCCGACTGGGCACACGTCGACGTGATGGACAACCACTTCGTGCCCAACCTCACCCTGGGCCTGCCGGTGGTCGAATCGCTCCTGCGGGTGAGCCCGCTGCCGATCGACTGCCACCTGATGATCACCGACCCGGACCGGTGGGCACCGGCCTATGCCGAGGCCGGGGCGGGATCGGTGACCTTCCACGTCGAGGCGGCCGCCGACCCGTGCGGGCTGGCCCGCCGCCTGCGGGCGGCCGGGTCTCGTGCAGGGATGGCGCTCAAGCCGGGGACGCCGTGGGCGCCCTATGCCGACCTGCTGCCCGAACTCGACATGGTGCTCGTGATGACGGTCGAACCGGGATTCGGCGGGCAGTCGTTCATGGCCGACCAGCTGGCCAAGGTGGCGGCGGTGCGCGAATCGGTCCGCCGGCACGGCGGCGAGATCTGGATCCAGGTCGACGGGGGCGTGAGCGCCCAGACGATCGAGGCCTGCGCGGAGGCCGGCGCGGACGTCTTCGTCGCCGGCTCGGCCGTCTTCGCCGCCGAGGATGCCGCCGCCGAGGTGCGCCGGCTGCGCGAGCTGGTCCGCGCCCACCCGCACTGACGCGTGGCCCGGCCGGCCCTGCGCGAAGGGTTGTGCACACCAGAGGGTGCGAAATCCTTCGCCCGAACCCTCGCGCTGCTCCGAACCCTCGCGGAACCCGCGCCGAAGCCCGGGACCTTCGGATTGGGCCGGGCCACCCGGGCTGCGGCATACTGTCGGGCACGTGCTCCGGGGTCGGTGTAACTCCGAACCGGCGGTGACAGTCCGCGACCCGACCGCAGCCAGCGGCCGGTTGACCTGGTGGGATTCCAGGACCGACGGTGAAAGTCCGGATGGTAGGCAGCGCGTCTCGTCGCTCTGCGACGTCGGTATGCCGGGTGCCCCCGTGGCGCGCGGCCGCCGGCGGGCGGGTGGTGAGGGTGTCCCCGGAGTTCGTCCCTGTGGAGCAACGAACTCGAGGACGAACACCACTCATGAACAACGGCAACATCTTCCAGCAGATCATCGACGCGGCGATCCCCATCGGGACCTACAAGCTGCACTGGCTCGAACTCATCGGCGTGCTCATCGGCGTCGTGTCGGCGTGGTACGGCATGAAGCGCAAGGTGTGGGCCTGGCCGATCGGCATCGTCGCCAACGTCATGCTCTTCTTCGTCTACATCGGCGCGGCCTTCGGGGCCGACTCCCGGGTGCCCCTGTTCGGGCAGTCGGGCCGACAGATCTTCCTCCTCGCGACGAGTGTCTACGGCTGGTGGCGGTGGAACGAGTCGCGGCGTGCCCGCCTGGCGAGCGGGGCGACCGGCGACGTGCCGGCCATCACCCCGCGCTGGGCCACGAGCGCCGAGCGGATCGGCCTGGTGGGCATCTGGATCGTCGGCACGATCGTGGCGCACCAGCTGTTCGTCTACCTCACGGCGCTCGCGCCCAACCCCTACTGGACCCCTCAGTGGTGGTACTTCTGGTGCGACGCGTGGATCTTCGTCGGTTCGATGGTGGCGACCTTCGCGATGGCCCGCGGCTGGAACGAGTTCTGGCTCGCGTGGATCGCGGTCGACCTCGTCGGCGTGCCGATGGGCTTCGCGACCGGCTATGTCCCGACCGCGGTGATGTACACGTTCTACGGCTTCTTCGTCATCTACGGCTTCACCCAGTGGGTGAAGGTCACCCGCGCCGAGCGGGCGAAGTCGCCGGCCTCGGTCTCCGCCTGAGCGGAGGATCGGGTCGCCTCGGGTCACTGACCCCTCGGGTATGCCGTCCTGCCCCTGCAGCGGGGGCGGGCGGCATACCGGCGGGCGTCCGACGGGCATCGCGCTGCTCGGTAGGCTGTCCGGTTGTGAAGAGCTTCGAGGCCCTCTATGCCGAGCTGTCGGCCAAGGCGGTCGCCCGCCCAGCCGGTTCGGGCACGGTGGCCGAACTCGACGCCGGCGTGCACGCAATCGGCAAGAAGATCGTCGAGGAGGCGGCCGAGGTGTGGATGGCGGCCGAGCACGAGTCGGCGCAGCGGGCGGCGGAGGAGATCAGCCAGCTGCTCTACCACCTGCAGGTCCTCATGCTCGCCCGTGGGCTCACCCTCGAGGACGTCTACGCCCATCTCTGAGACCACGCCGGCCCACTCCGACCCCCGCTCGACTGCCGCCCAGACCCCACTGCCTCGACTGGAACCCGCATGCTTCGAATCGCCGTTCCCAACAAGGGATCCCTGGCCGAACCCGCCGCCGACATGCTCCGCGAGGCCGGCTACCGGGTGCGGCGCGACGTCAAGGAACTCATCGTCGCCGACCCGGACAACGACGTCGAGCTGTTCTACCTGCGCCCGCGTGACATCGCGATCTACGTCGGTTCGGGGCGGGTCGACGCGGGGATCACCGGCCGCGACCTCCTGCTCGACTCGGGCTCGGCGGCCGTCGAGGTGCTCCCGCTCGGTTTCGGTCGCTCGACCTTCCGGTATGCCGCACCCGTCGGCACGATGTCGACGATCGCCGACGCGCAGGGCCGCCGGATCGCGACGTCCTATCCGGGCCTCGTGCAGGCCCACCTCGCCCGCGAGGGGGTCGAGGCGACCGTCGTGCGGCTCGACGGTGCCGTCGAGACGGCGATCACCCTCGGCGTCGCCGACGTCATCGCCGACGTCGTGGAGACCGGGGCCACGCTGCGCAGCCAGGGGCTCGCGGTGTTCGGCGATCCCATCCTCGTGAGCGAGGGCGTGCTCATCCGGCGCGCCGACGTCGCCGAGGACAACGGCCTGGGGGTGTTGCGCCGCAGGTTGCTCGGAGTCGTCACCGCCCGCGACTACGTCATGCTCGACTACGACTGCCCGGCCGAGCTCGTCGAGCAGGCGTGCCGGATCACCCCGGGTCTCGAGTCGCCGACGCTGGCGCCCCTGCAGGACTCTGCCTGGGTCGCCGTCCGGGCGATGGTTCCCCGGGCCGGCACCAATCGGGTGATGGACGAGCTCTACGACATGGGGGCCCGTGGGATCCTCGTCACCCACATCGCCGCCTGCCGGCTGTGACCGTGAGCGGACGGCATACCGTGGGGGGAGCAGAGTCGCGAGAGCAGGAGATGCCGATGGCACAAGCGGGCCGGGCCGGTGCCGAGCCGGACGGACAGGACCCGTTCGCCGTCTTCCGGCCGCGGCGCGGACGGTTCGTCGCCATCACCCTCGCGGTCGCGGCGATCTGCATCTTCACCTTCATCGGGATCTTCATCCAGGCCACGGTCATCCACGACTTCCAGGTGTCCGACCGGATCCTGTTCGCCTCGATCGGCTGGATCCTCGCGGCGCTCTTCTACCGCTATGCGTCGATCAAGGCGACTCCGTCCCCGGAGGGTCTCACCGTCCGCAACCTCTTCCTCACCCGCACGGTGACCTGGCCGCAGGTCGTGGGGATCGAGTTCGGTCAGGGGATGCCCTGGCCCACGCTCGAACTCAACGACACCGACACCCTCGCCGTGATGGCGATCCAACGCTCCGACGGTCCGCGTTCGCTCGCGGAGGCTGCCCGGCTCAATGCCCTCATCCAGGGCCTCGGCGAGGCTCGCGGTGCAGCCGCGACGGGGCCGTCGGCCTGAGCGGCGTTGGCCGAGCTCTTGCCGCGGTTGGTCACATCGGCGCGGTGTCCGGCGGGGTCGTGTCGACGATCAGATCTGCCCGGTCGCGCGTGCCGTCCGCGGCGAACATCGCGATCTCCTGGCCCCGCCAGCGCTCCCAGTGCGGGGCGTAGGCGTCGCCGTCGCGCGCAATTCCCCGCTCCCTGCGCACCGCGGTCGGCGCGTCGACCCAGACCCGGACCGCGGCATACGCCCCGGCCGGCAGGACGCTTGCGCCACACCCCTCGAGGACGAGCAGACCCGTCGCGGGGATCGGCACGGTCTCACCCCAGCCGTCGCGGTGCCAGTCCCATCGTCGGTATGCCGCCCGCTCACCTCGCGCGAGCGGCTCGAGGATCTGCTCGGTCACCGCGTCGACCCCGGCCGTGAGGCCGTCCCACCCGGGGTAGAGGTCGTCCATGTGGACGACGGCGGCGTCGAGGCGGGCTGCGACGGCCGCTGCGAGGGACGTCTTGCCCGACCCGCTGGGGCCGTCCACGGCGATGACTCTCGTTGCACCGCAACGAGGTTCGGCCGCCGCTGCGAGACTGAGGACGGCAACGACGTCGGCCGGATCGGCGCCTCCGCTGAGTCGGTAGGCCACGGCCGCCCACCCTAGCGGGCTGCCACTGCGGCGGTGGCGGTCTCGTGGCTCGCCGTCACGGCCGCTCAGTCGCTTCGCGTTCTGCTTATGGTGCGGACCGCTGCTGCGGTCGAGTCAGATGCCTCCGTCCAGCCTCTTGTATTCGTACAGGTGTTCGAGTATGGCGGGTGTGTGAGCATCGCCCAGTTGGAGTCCCCGGCCGCCGGTCGGGTGTTGCCTGCGGGGATTGTGGCTGGTCGGACGCGGATCGTGCATGCGGTGTTGGATGCGGTCCTGGTGCGGATCGCCGACGAGACGACGGTGGTGTCGAGTGCGGATCTGGCCGAGATCGACCGGATCGCTGCTCGGGTGCAGGGGGTGCGGTTGGCGTTGATCGGCAAGGCCGACCGGGCCCAGGTGCACCGGCAGGCCGGGCACGCCAACACGGCGGCGTGGGTCGCGGACACGACCCGGGCCGGTGGTGGTGCCGCGGCGCGTGAGGTCGGGTTGGCGGCGGCTCTGGGTCAGGACCTGCCGGTGACTGCTGCGGCCTTGTCGGCGGGGGAGGTGTCCGGGGTG
>JAKPEG010000092.1 GCA_029552065.1 Actinomycetes bacterium | reverse complement strand
GCCGTCATGTCTGACTTCGTCCCGACCTTCGACGCCTACAACAAGATCCCCGCGTTGGCGCACTTCGCGCACATCGAGACCCTCGTCTTCAACGGCACCCAGGACGTGCTCACCCCGCCGGCCCACAGCGAGTTGATCGTCAGGGGTATCCCCGGCTCCGAACACGTCCTCATCCGCGACGCCGGGCACGTCATCATGCTCGAACACCCCGACCTGCTCAACGATCAGATCCTCGCGTTGCTGGACCGGGCCGAGTTGGGCCGCGCCAAGCACCTCGACCCGGCCGAGAAGCCGCACGTCACGCTCCACGTCACGCCGGTCGGCAAGGCGCGCCGGGTGCGCGACGGGCTGCGCAACAGCCGCAAGCGAGAGCATGTCTCCTAGCTCGGGACCGCTCACGATCCGGCTCCCGGATGCCGACGCGGCGCGAGCGTTTGGGCTGGCGCTGGCGACCGTCCTTCGAGCCGGTGACGTGCTCGTGCTCACCGGCGACCTCGGAGCAGGGAAGACCACGCTCACCCAAGGCCTCGGTGAGGGTCTGGGCGTGCGAGGGCCGATCACTTCGCCGACCTTCGTCATCGCGCGGGTGCACCCGTCGCTGGTCGGAGGCCCGGCGCTGGTCCACGTCGATGCCTATCGGCTCGGCGGCGCCGTCGAGTTGGACGACCTCGATCTCGACGCCGATCTCGACGCCTCGGTTGTCGTCGTCGAATGGGGTCACGGGGTGGCTGAGCAGTTGAGCGCCGACCGACTCGAGGTCGTCCTGCAGGTCGTCGGGCCGGGCGAGACGAGGCAGGCAACCGTGTGGGCGACCGGTGAGCGCTGGGCCGACCCGACCGCTCGGGCCGCCCTCGCCGCGCTCGCGTCAGGTGCCCCACTCGCCGACGACTAGCCTTGACCGGTGCTCCTGCTCGCTCTCGACACCTCGACCAGCGCCATCACCGTCGCGCTGCACGACGGCGACCGAGTGCTGGCTCAGGCGACCACCCTCGATGCCCGCGCCCACGGCGAACGGCTCGCACCCGGCATACAGCAGGTGCTCGCGCAGGCCGGGGCCACGCCGACTGAACTGACCCACGTGGTCTGCGGGCTCGGCCCCGGGCCGTTCACCGGGCTGCGGGTCGGCATCGTCACCGCCCGCGTGCTCGCCTTCACCACGGGCGCGGCACTGCACGGCATGTGCTCGCTCGACGCGCTCGCCGCCGACGGACCCACAGGCGAGATCCTCGTCGCGACCGACGCCAGGCGCAAAGAGGTCTACTGGGCGCGGTATGCCGTCTCGCCGGGTTCCGTGCGCGCCCTCACCCCCGCGGCTGTCGACCGTCCCGCAGACCTGCCTGAGCAGGTGCGGGCGCTTCCGACGCTCGGCCGAGGGCCGCTGCTCTATCCCGAGTTGTTCCCCGCTCCCGTCGGGATCCTCGACGTGTCGGCAGCGGCGCTGGCCGGCCTGGCCGTGCGCCGGCTCGCCGCCGGTGCGCCCTTGTCCGATCACGAGCCCCTCTATCTGCGCCGCCCGGACGCAGCCCCGCACATCGTCACGAAGTCGGCCCTCGGATGAGTGCTCGTGAAGTGACGATGCGCGAGTTGCGCTGGAGCGACATCCCCGCGTTGGCCCAGGCTGAGCGCGAGTTGTTCGCCGACGATGCCTGGACCGAACCGACGTGGTGGGCCGAGTTGGCGGGGCGACCTCGACGCGACTACGTCGTCGCGGCAGCGTCGGACGGCACGATCGCCGGCTACGCGGGGGTGGACTGCGCCGGAGACACCGCCGACGTCATGACGATCGCGGTCGACACGGCATACCGAGGGACGGGTCTGGGGGACCGCCTCCTGGGTGACCTGCTGGGGCGCGCCTCGGCCGCGGGAGCGCAGTCCGTGCTGCTGGAGGTGCGTGCCGACAACGCGCCGGCGCTCGGGCTCTATGGACGGCACGGGTTCGAGCAGGTGTCGGTGCGCCGGCGCTACTACCAACCGGGCGATGTCGACGCCCTTGTCCTGCGTCGGAGGCTGCCGTGAACGACGAGCCGCTCGTCCTGGGGATCGAGACGTCCTGCGACGAGACCGGGATCGGGATCGTCCGGGGGAGCACCCTGCTGGTCGACGCCGTGGCCAGTTCGGTCGACGAGCATGCCCGCTTTGGCGGGGTCGTCCCCGAGGTCGCCTCGCGGGCTCACCTTGAGGCCATGGTTCCCACGCTCGAGCGCGCCTGCCGCGATGCGGGAGTGGCCCTGCGCGACATCGATGCTGTCGCTGTGACTGCAGGCCCGGGCCTGGCCGGGGCCTTGCTCGTCGGCGTTGCCGCGGCGAAGGCGCTGGCCGTCGGGCTGGGCAAGCCGATCTATGGGGTCAACCACCTGGCCGCCCACGTCGCCGTGGATGTCCTTGAGCATGGACCCCTGCCGGAGCCGACGATGGCGCTGCTGGTGTCCGGTGGGCATTCGTCGCTGCTGCTCGTGCCGGACGTCACCGGCGATGTCCGGCCGCTCGGGGCGACCATCGATGACGCGGCCGGGGAGGCCTTCGACAAGGTGGCTCGGGTGTTGGGGCTGCCGTTCCCCGGAGGCCCGCACATCGACCGGGTCGCCCGCGAGGGTGACCGGGTGGCGATCGACTTCCCGCGGGGTCTGACGACCGGGCGCGAC
>JAKPEG010000086.1 GCA_029552065.1 Actinomycetes bacterium | reverse complement strand
GAGTGTTGCCGAGTGGACGAGCGGGTCCGAGCCCGGTCCGCCCGCCGCCCGCAGTCACCGGCTCCTGGCCTCTCCCACGCCTTGTGGATAACTCTCGAGGCTCCCCCGCCGCGCATGACACGGTATGCCGCATGCCCCCCGCCGACCTGCCGCCCGACTTCGAGGTGACCTCGCCCTTCACGCGGGCGGCTGGGCTGGCCGCCGGCCTCACCGACCGGGACCTGCGTGGGCCGGCATACCGGCGACTGCTGCGCGGCACCTACGTGAGCCGCGCGGTCGAGCCGGGACCCGCTCAATGGGTGCGTTCGGCGATGCTGCTCGTGCCGACCGAGTCGTTCGCGTCGCACCAGAGCGCCGCGACCCTGTTCGGGGGCACCGTGCCCGCCACCTCCACCGTCCACCTCGGGACGACCCACCGGCTCGCCTCCACACACGCGGGGATCCGCCTGCACCGGTATGCCGCGGCCCCGGCCATGATCCGCCGCGGCGGGATCCCCTGCACCGACGGCGCGCGGACGTTCCTCGACCTGGCCGCCGTCCTCGATCTCGTCGATCTCGTCGTCCTCGGCGACAGTCTCCTGGCCGCGGGTGCCCTCGGCGTGGACGAGCTCCAAGCGGCCGCGCAGGCGGGCACCGGGCACGGCGTCCGGAGGGCACGTCAGGCGGCCCGGCTCGTGCGCGCCCGGGTGGAGTCGCCCATGGAGACGCGTGTGCGCCTGCTGCTCGTGCTCGCCGGGCTCCCCGAACCCGAGGTCAACCTCTCGGTCCGCATCACTGGGTCCGGCCGGCGCTACCGGCTCGACCTGGCGTGGCCAAGAGCCCGGGTCGCCGTCGAGTACGACGGGCGCCACCACATCGACCGAAGCCCCCAGTGGCAGGCCGACCTGCTCCGGCGCGAGGAGCTCGAGGGCGACCGGTGGCGGTTGATCGTCCTCACGGCGGCGGACCTGCACGTCACGCCGCATGCCACGGTGCACCGGGTCGCCGACGCCCTGCGCCTCGCCGGTATGCCGCTCGGTCCGCTCCGCACGGGCTGGGAGCGACACTTCGTGCACGGCCGCCCGCTCGCCTCCTGAGTCCCCGGGCTTCGGGTGACCGACCCCCGTCCACTCGGCAACACCCAGCCCTGGGCTTCGGGTGACCGACCCCCGTCCACTCGGCAACACTCAAGCGCGTACATTCGTCACAACCGTCACATCGGCAGACAATTGGCAACACTCAAGCGCTTACTCGCCACGACAGCGGCGGCGCCGGACGGCGAGGCAGGACGAGGCAGGACGAGGGGGCGTCAGGCGTCGTAGTCGAGCTCGACGGTGTCGCTCACCGGGTGGGCCTGGCAAGCCAGGACGATTCCGGCCGCCACCTCGTCCTTCTCCAGCGCGTAGTTGCGGTCCATCCGCACCTCACCCGACACCACCCGCGCCCGACACGTGCCGCAGACGCCGCCGGTGCACGAATAGGGAGCATCCGGCCGGGCGCGCAGGGTCGCGTCGAGGATGGTCTCCTCGCGCGTGGGCATGGGGATGACCGTCGTGCGTCCGTCGAGCGACACGGTGACGACCGCGGCCGGCGGCGCCGAGGTGTCGACGACGACGGGAGCCGCCTTGGGCGAGCCGTCGTCGACGTGGAAGATCTCGTGGTGCACGTGGTGGGCGTCGAAGCCACGCGCCTCCAGCTCGGCCTGGGCGTCCTGCACCATCCCGAACGGCCCGCAGAGGTAGACCTCGTCGACCCCGTCGATCGGCACGAGCGCGTCGAAGATCCGACCGAGCCGCTCGCGGTCGAGCCGCCCGTGGAACAGCTCGACGTCGGGGGCCTCGCGGGAGAGCACGTGCATGAGGTGCAGCCGTGCGCCGTAGCGGTTCTTGAGGTCCTCGAGCTCCTCGAGGAACATTACCGTCGCGGTGCGCCGGTTGCCGAAGAGCAAGGTCACCCGCGAACCCGGCTCCTGCTCGAGGGCCGTCGTCACGAGCGAGAGCACGGGGGTGATCCCCGAGCCGGCCGCGATCGCGAGATGGTGCCGGGCCTCGTCGGGCCGAGCCGGGCACGTGAAGGTGCCCAAGGGCGTCATCACGTCGACGACGTCGCCGACGGCCAGCTCGTCGACGAGCCATGGCGACATCCGCCCGCCGGGTACCTTGGCCGCGGCCACCCGCAGGGTCGCGCCACCGCCGGCCTGCGCCGACTGGCAGATCGAATAGGAGTTGCGCACCTCGGCCCCGTCGACCTGGCGACGCAGCGTGAGGTGCTGCCCCGGCAGGAAGCGATAGCTCTCGGTGAGCTCCCCCGGGATCGCGAAGGTGATCGCGGTCGCCTCGTCGGTGAGCCTCTCGACCCCGACGACGGTGAGCGGGTGGAAGGTGGACCGCCGGGTGGTCGTCGCGGCGGGCGTGAGCAGTCCGGTCATCAGAGCGCCTTGAACTCGTCGAAGGGATCGCCGCAATCCTCGCAGCGACGCAGGGCTTTGCACGCGGTGGAACCGAAGGTGGACAGCACGCTCGTCCGCTCGCTGCCGCAGCGCGGACACCCGACGGTATGCCGTGCACCGAGCGTGACGGAGACCGGCCCGGCAGCGCCCGCCGGCTGCGCCGGTCCCGGCGGCGCGATCCCGAAGCGGCGCAACGAATCCCGCGCCTGCGCCGTGATCCAGTCGGTCGTCCAGGCCGGGGACAGCGAGGTGGTGACGCGGGCGCGCAGGCCGTGGGCACGGCATACCCGGTGGATCTCGTCCTCGATCGCACGCATCGCCGGGCACCCCGAATAGGTGGGCGTGATGACGACCGCGACCTCGCCGGTCGCCTCGTCGAACTCGACCGAGCGCAGGATGCCCAGACCTTCGAGCGTGACGACGGGGATCTCCGGGTCGGGGATCGCCCGGATCGCCGCGAGGACCGCGCCCTCGCCGACGCCCTCGCCCGGGCCCACTGCCTCGCCCGACGCCCTGTCCAGGAGCTCGCCCACGGGGCTCACCAGCGCGCCCCGGGCATGGAGCGCGGCAGGTGTTGCATCTCGGCGAGCAGGAAGCCCATCGGCTCGGAGTGGATGCCCTCGCGCCCGCCGCGTGCGCGCCACTTCGAGGCAGGAGCGTCGGTGAGCGTCGCCTCGGCGAGCACGGCCGCGACCTCCGCGGCAACCCCTGCGCGCAGTGACGAGGGCAGCACCCCGACCCCGGAGGCGGCAGCCGCGACCGAGGCCGCGTCGTCGTCGAAGAGCTCATCGACATAGGGGGCGATCCAGGCGAGCGCCGCCTGCATCCGGTCGTGGGACTCCTCGGTGCCGTCGCCCAGGCGCACGACCCACTGGGCCGCGTGGTCGGCGTGGTAGCGGACCTCCTTGTGCGCCTTGGCCGCGATCGCCTGCAGCTGCGGGTCGGTCGAACCCGCGAGCGCGGCATAGAGCGCACGCTGATAGGTCGAGAACCACAGCATCCGCGCCATCTCCTGCGCGAAGTCGCCCCTCGGCTGCTCGACGAGATGGACGTTACGGAAGTCGCGTTCGTCGCGCTGGTAGGCCAGGTCGTCCTCGCTGCGCCCGGTGCCGTCGAGCTCGCCGGCGTGGGTGAGCAGCGCCCGGGCCTGCCCGAGCAGGTCGAGCGAGACGTTGGCCAGCGCCATGTCCTCCTCGAAGGCCGGCGCCCAGGTGAGCCACTGACCGAGCCGGTGGCTGTAGATGAGCGCGTCGTCACCCAGCCCCAGGATGTAGCCGGAACCGTTGTCGCTCACAGGTATTCGACATCCTCGGGCACGTCGTAGAAGGTCGGGTGCCGGTAGATCTTGTCGCCGGCCGGGTCGAAGAAGGCATCCTTCTCGTCGGGGCTGGACGCGACGATGTCGCTCGCCTCGACGACCCAGATCGACACCCCCTCCTGGCGCCGGGTGTAGAGGTCGCGGGCATTGCGGACCGCCATCGTGGCGTCGGGCGCGTGCACCGACCCGACGTGGACGTGGGACAGTCCGCGCTTCGCCCGGACGAAGACCTCGAAGAGCGGGAGGGTTCCCTCGCTCATGCCGCGCTCCCTTCACTGCCGTCGGAGGTATGCCGTGCGCGCTGCTTCGCGGCATAGGCCGCCGCCGCGTCACGCACCCATCTGCCCTGCTCGTGCGAATTCACCCGACGTTCCATGCGCTGGGCGTTGCACGGACCGTCGCCACGCAGGACGCGCCAGAACTCGTCCCAGTCGATCTCCCCGAAGTCGTAGTGCCCGCGCTCCTCGTTCCAGCGCAGATCGGGGTCGGGCAGGGTGACGCCGAGGCGCTGCGCCTGCGGCACGGTCATGTCGACGAACTTCTGGCGCAGGTCGTCGTTGCTGAACCGCTTGATGCCCCACGCCATCGACTGTCCGGTGTGCCCGCCCTCCTGGGCGTGCTCGCCGGTGTCGCGCGGACCGAACATCGCCAAGGCCGGCCACCACCACCGGTTCGTCGCGTCCTGGGCCATCGCCTGCTGCTCGGGGGTCCCCCGCATGAGCTCCCAGAGCAGCTCGAAGCCCTGCCTCTGGTGGAAGGACTCCTCCTTACACGTGCGGATCATCGCCCGCGCATAGGGGCCGTAGGAACACCGGCACAACGGGACCTGGTTCATGATCGCCGCGCCGTCGACGAGCCAGCCGATGGCTCCGCAGTCGGCCCAGGTGAGGGTCGGGTAGTTGAAGATCGAGGAGTACTTCTGCTTGCCCGCGTGCAGCCGGTCGAGCAGCTCCGACCGATCGATGCCCAGGGTCTCCGCCGCCGAATAGAGGTAGAGCCCGTGACCGGCCTCGTCCTGGACCTTGGCGATGAGGATCGCCTTGCGACGCAGCGACGGTGCCCGGGTGATCCAGTTGCCCTCGGGCTGCATCCCGATGATCTCCGAATGCGCGTGCTGGGCGATCTGGCGGATGAGGGTCTGCCGATAGTCCTCCGGCATCGCGTCGCGCGGCTCGATCCGCTGGTCCGCCGCGATCACCGCGTCGAAGGTCGTGAGGTCGAGTTCGGCCCGACGGTCGACGTGCGCAGCGGCCGCCTCGACGGCCCCGCCGTCGGCCGCGTTGAGGGGGCCGGCCCCCGGGTCGTCAGGGTCGGCGTAGTCGTTGCCATACATGACCCCAGTATGGTCCGTGGGGTCAGCCAGGGGTATCGATGAACCAGTGACCGTCGACACGGACCAGGCTCACGTCCCGCCGGTATGCCGTGGGCACGCCGGTCATCTGGTCGGCGCGGACGCTCGCGTGGTCGCCGTCGACGGTGGCGCCCGAAACCGTCGTCGATCGCAGCGCGGCCAGTTCGTCCGCTTCGGCGACCTGGGCGACGACGGCGTCGAAGCCCGACCTGCACAGGACGAGGTCGTCGCCGGCGAGGGGGCGACCGGCATACGCGCTCATCGCGCAGGCGGTCGCAGTGTCCCTGCCGCCGAGCGCGCGATAGAACGTCTCGACCGCCGCCTGGGGGGTGTCGGCGCCGCTCGGGGCCGGACGACGGGACAGGACGAGCCAGCCCAGCCCGGCGGCGACCAGCACGAGGACCACCACGAGGACGAGGCGGGCGCGGGTCATGGCCCACAGCCTAGGATCGGCTCGGACGAAGGAGCGTGGGCACGGCGATGGCGACGAGCGAGTTCAGCTGCACCGGTCACGGCGGCGAGTTGGCGGCATACCGATGGGAGCCGACGGACCCCGCCACCGCGCGGTATGCCGTGCTGCTCGCCCACGGATACGGCGAGCACATGGGCCGCTACGAGGAATTCGCGGCCCGGCTCGTCGCCGACGGGGCGGTCGTCTACGGGGTGGACCACGTCGGGCACGGCCGCAGCGCGGGCGAACGGGTGCTCATCGAGGACCTCGACCGGGTCGTCGACGACCTGCGGGTCGTGCACGAGAAGGCGCGAGCCGAGCATCCGGATCTCCCCTTCGTCCTCGTCGGGCATTCGCTCGGCGGGACGATCGCGACGCGCTATGCCCAGCGATTCGGGCGCGACCTGCGCGCGCTCGTGCTTTCGGCACCGGCGATCGGACAATGGGCGGCGCTCGAGGCACTGCTGGCCCCCGACGAGGTCCCCGACGTGCCGATCGACACCGCGACGCTCTCCCGCGACCCGGCGGTCGGCGCGGCCTACGCGGCCGACCCTCTCGTGTGGCACGGACCGTTCAAGCGACCGACCCTGCTCGCGATGCGCGAGATGCTCGGACGGATCGACAACGGTCCGGCGTTCGACGACCTGCCGGTCATCTGGCTGCACGGCTCGGATGACGGGCTGGTCCCCCGCGAGGGCTCCGCCGTCGGCTGGGCACGCATCGCCGGCCCCGGCGATGAGGAGGTCACCTATCCGGGTGCCCGGCACGAGATCTTCAACGAGACCAACCGGCGGGACGTCTACGCCGACGTCATCGGGTTCGTCCACCGGGCGCTGCGACGGTCCTCCGGCGACGCCGGTCGGCGGGGCGCGCGCTGAACACGCGGCATACCCGATGACCACGGCCGTCGACGCCGTGGTGCGGCGCGCGGTCCTGCGCCAGGCGTGGTCGGTCGGGATCGCGACCGGTGCCTACGGCGTGTCCTTCGGAGCCCTCGGGGTCGCGGCCGGTCTGTCCGTCTGGCAGACCTGCGCCCTCTCGCTGCTCATGTTCACGGGTGGCTCCCAGTTCGCCTTCGTCGGGGTGATCGGGGCCGGCGGGACGGGGCTGGCGGCGGTCGCGACCGCCACCCTCCTGGGCATCCGCAACGGCCTCTACGGGCTGCAGGTGTCGGAATTCCTCCACGACCGCGGGTGGCGACGGCTGGCCGCCTCGCAGCTCACCATCGACGAGTCGACCGCCGTCGCCGTCGCGCAGCCGAGCGTGCCCGCCTCCCGTGTGGGCTTCTGGCACACCGGGATCGCGGTCTACCTCTTCTGGAACGCCTTCACCCTCGTCGGTGCCGTCGTCGGCAACGCGCTCGGGGACCCCCGGCGATGGGGGCTGGACGCCGCCGCGGCCGCGGCCTTCGTCGCCCTTCTGTGGCCGCGGTTGCACAGCCGGGACGCCGCCGCCACCGCAGCGGTCGCGGTCGTACTCACCCTCGTCGTGGTGCCTCGGGCACCGGCCGGCATACCCGTGCTCGTGGCCGCCCTCGCGGCGCTCGTCGTCGGCCTCTGGCCCCGGCGGGGTGGCGACCGGTCCGGTCTGGCGAGCGAGTCTGCCGCGCCGGGCGAGTCTGCCCTTCCGGCCGAGTCTTCCCCGCCGGCCGAGTCTTCCCCGCCGGCCGAGTCTGTCCCGTCGGCCGAGTCTGCCCCGCCGGCCGAGTCTGTCCCGCCGTCCGACGCGACCGACGCGGACGCCGGAGGGGTCACGTGAACCTCACCGCGTGGCTGCTGCTCGCCTGCCTGCTCGCCTTCCTCACCAAGCTGGCCGGACACCTCGTGCCGTCCGAGCGCCTCGAGGGGGCGAAGATGCGCCGGGTCACCGGGCTGCTGCCGGTCGCCCTGCTCTCCTCGCTCGTCGTCGTCCAGACCTTCGGCGGAGCGGGCGGGGCACTCGTCGTCGACGCGCGACTTGCCGCGGTCGGGGTCGGGATCGTCGCGCTGCTCATGCGGGCACCGTTCATCCTCGTCGTCGCGCTCGCCGCGGCGGTCGCCGCCGGTCTGCGCGCCCTCGGCTGGGGCTGAGGCCCGCGCCCTCGGCTGGGGCTGAGGCCCGCGACCTCGGGGGGCGGGCCTCGGATGGCGGGCCTCGGATGGCGGACCCGGACGTCGGAGGTCGGACGTAGGATGGCGGACCCGGACGTCCGAGGTCGGACGTCGGATGGCGGACCCGGACGTCCGAGGTCGGACGTCGGATGGCGGACCCGGACGTCCGAGGTCGGACGTCGGAGGTCGGACCTCGGACCTCGGACCTCGGACGTCGGGCCTCGGACGTCGGGCCTCGGGCCAAGGACCGCGGGCGCCGAGCGCCGCGCGTTCGCCGTCGTGCGACGCCGGACGCCAACGAACCGCCTTTCGGGTGGCCTTGCGCATGAATTCGAACTGATGTACGATTAACTATGGCTCAGCCGGCGATGGTTCTCCAACGCGCCGCGGACGTGGACGACCTCCTCGCTCGCGCGGGCGCGATCGCCGCGCGGCTGGCCCAAGCCCACGCCGATCTGATCGCGCTCGCCGTCGAGCTCCTCGACGGCGAGCTGTGGTCGGGCACCGGGATCCGCTCCCCGCGGCATTGGTTGGTCGTCCATGCCGGCCTGTCGCCGGCCAGGGCGGCCGAGATCCTCGCGCTGGCCGGTCGCGCCGACGAATTGCCCGAGGCAATCGAGGCGATGGGTGCCGGCCGACTCGGCGTCGACCAGGCGAGCGTCCTCGCCCACTACGTCCCCGCGGCATACTCCCGCCAGGCGAGCGAGCTCGCCGAGCTGGCCACCGTGCCCCAGTTGCGTCGGGCGCTGTCCCGCTACCAGTTCGCCGAGCCGGAAGCACCGGATTCGCAAGCCCCGATGCCCGCCAACGACCGACCTGACAGCCCAGTCGCCTCGCCGGTCGACGTGGAGTCCGAGCAAGCACGGCTGATCATGCACTCGCTCGACGGTCGGTTCGAGATGCGCTATCACGCTCCGGCGAGCATCGGGGCGCTCGTCGCACAGGCCATCCGCGAGGCCAAGGACGCCCTCTTCCACGCCGGGACCGTCGACGCGACCCTCGCCGATGCGCTCGCCGAGATCGCCAACCGATCCCTATCCGGGATCGAGGGCACTGCGCGAGCGGCGAAATACCGCGTCCACGTCCACCTCGACACCCGTGGCGGCTGGCTCGGCTCGGGCGGCGCCCTCCCGCGGCACCTGCTCGAGCAGCTCACCTGCGACGGCGTGCTGCGCCCGGTCTGGGAAACCGAGGGCACTGCGGTGAATGTCGGGCGCAGCCAACGGATCGTGCCCGACCGCACCCGCCGCCTCGTCGAATCCCGTGACCACGGGCACTGTCGCTTCCCCGGCTGCCCCGCGACCGGCCACACCGAGGTCCATCACCTCACCCACTGGCGTCACGGCGGCAACACCGACCTCGACGGGCTGATCCTCCTGTGTCCCCACCATCACGACCAGCACCACCTCGGGGCCTTCACGATCTCCGGCAGTCCGGCCACGCCCGACGGACTGACCTTCTGGGCCCGGGGTCGGTGGCCGCTGCGACCGCAAGCCCCAGACGCCTGCCACGTGGCAGGGGCGGCCATACGGTTGGTCACGAGGTCGGTCGGGGGGTCAGCGGACCCTGCCCCCGGACACGACACACAGCACGACTCTGGACACGACACACAGCACAACCTTGGGCGGGACGCACAGCACGACTCTGGACACGCCGCTGGTGGGCACCGCCACCGGCACGCGGAGGACCCCACGGGCAGACCAGCCCGAGCGGACGGCATACCGTGGCACGGGCCCACCGGCGAACGCCTGATGTCGCGCCATCTGTGGCTGGCCGCCAACCAACCAGGCGAGGCGTCCTCGGCGGAGGCGATCCCGCCCTAGCGAGCGCCCGCGCTCTCGTCAGCCGAGGCCGAGATAGTGCTCCAGGCCCACGGTGAGTCCGGGGTGGGCGCCGACCCGGCGGACTCCCTCGACGACGCCCGGCATGAACGACTCCCGGTCGAGCGAGTCGTGCCTGATGGTGAGGGTCTCCCCGACGTTGCCGAGGATCACCTCCTGATGGGCGACCAGCCCCCGCACCCTCACCGAGTGCACGGGTATGCCGTCGACCCGTCCACCGCGCGTGCCCGCCGGGTCAGCGGTCGTCGCGTCAGGGACAGAACCAAGGCCGGCGTCGGCCCGGGCGGCCGCCACGAGTGAAGCGGTGCGGGCGGCCGTGCCCGAGGGGGCGTCGACCTTCGTCGGGTGGTGCAGCTCGACGATCTCCACGGACTCGAAGAACCGCGCGGCGTGGCTCGCGAACCGCATCATGAGCACGGCACCGAGGGCGAAGTTCGGGGCGATGAGCACGCCCACTCCCCCGCCGGTGCGGGCCGGCGGGGCGGCAGCCAGCTCGCTGCGGACGGCCGCGAGCCCGGCTTCGTCCCAGCCGGTCGTCCCGACGACGACATGGACACCCTGACGGACGCACGCCGCCACATTGCCCGGCGAGGCCGACGGCACGGAGAACTCGACGACGACCTGGGCCCCGCTGAGATCGCCCAACTCGTCGCCCACGTCGTAGCCACCCACGAGCCGCAGCCCGGGCGCGGCCTCGACCGCACGGCATACCGTCGAGCCCATCCGGCCGCGCGCGCCGATGACGGCCACGGCGATCTCGGCGGTCTCGACGGTCTCGGCGGTTCCCGCAGTCCCAGCAGTCCCAGCCACTCCGGCGGCGCTGCGCTCAGTCATGCGCCAAACCCTAGCCGTGGCACGATGGCCGGCATGGCAGACGAGCCGGGCGCAGGCGGCGACTCGGGGCTCGACGCCGCCGTCGAGGAGCTCTACGCCCTCTCGCCCGACGCCTTCCTCACCCGCCGCAGCCAACTCGTCGCGCACGCGCGCACCGCCGGTGACGCCGAGCTCGCCCGATCGATCGGCGCCCTGCGCAAGCCCACGGTCGCCGCATATGCCGTCAACCTCCTGGTCCGCCGCCGGCCGGCGGACGCCGACCGACTCGCCGACCTCGCCGCGCGGCTGCGCGAGGCCCAGTCACGGCTCGACGGCGGGCTGCTGCTCGAACTCGGGCGCGAGCGCAGTGGGCTGGTCGATGAGCTCGTGGCCGCAGCCGACGACGAGGCCGCCGCGGCCGGAGCTCGACTCTCCCCCGCAGCCCTCCGATCGGTCGCGACCACCTTCGTCGCGGCGTGTGCGTCGGCCGAGGCGACCGACGCCGTCACGTCCGGGCGGCTCACCCGGGCGCTCGAATATGCCGGCTTCGGCGAGATCGACCTCCACGAGGCGACCGCACGGCCGCTGCGCCTCGTGCGCGGCGGCGCGCCCGCAGGTCCGGACCCACGAGCCGGGGGTACGTCTGGCCGAGACGATCGCGCGGACGGCGAAGGGCCGTCAGACAACCCGGACCGGACCACCGACCCGGACCGGACCACCGACCCGGACCCGGCCACCGACCCGCACCTCGCGGCCGCCGAAGCTCGACTGCACGAGGCCATGACGACGGCCACGGCCGCGACCTCGCGCCAGTCGGTCGCCGCAGCGGAACTCGACCTCGCCGAGACCCGGGTCGGCCAACTTCAGGCCGAGCTCGCGCGCGCCCGAAGCCATCGGGATCGGACGGCCGACGTGCTCGCCGAGGCCGACCTGGCCGTGACCGACGCCCAGCGGGAGCTGCGCAAGGCCCGGATCGCCGTCGAGGCGCTGCGCGGGGTCTGAGCGCGGCACCGGGCGACGGGCGCGGGATCGGGGCCTGGCACGGTCCGCATCCGACAGCACCGGCGGCCGAGGGCACAATTGCCCCCATGCCGATCCGCCGCCTACCCGAACGCGCCCTGCACGACCGCACCGAGCTGTATGCCGTGCTCGACGCCGGCTGGGTGGCCACCCTCGCAGTCGCCGCCGGTGACCGGGCCCAGGTCGTGCCGGTGCTCTACGGCCGGGACGGCGACTCGATCCTCGTGCACGGCTCCACTGGTGCCGGCACCCTGCGCCTGGCCGCCGCCGGGCGTCCGGTGACCCTGTGCGTCACCCACCTCGACGGCTTCGTCTACGCCGCCTCGCTGTTCGAGTCGAGCGCCAACTACCGTTCGGCGGTCGTCGAAGGGGTCTGCGAGCGGCTCGACGGCGACGCGGCCCACGACGCGCTGCACATGCTCGGCGAACGGCTCATGCCCGGCCGGTCCGCCGAGGTGCGCGCCAACCGCCCCAAGGAGTATGCCGCGACGATGGTGCTGCGGCTGCCCATCACCGACGGGGCGTGGACGGCCAAGGCCCGGGCGGCCGGCCCGAGCCACGAACCCGACGACGATCCGCAGGTGTGGACCGGGGTGCTCCCGATCGAGACCCGACTGGGCACCCCGGTGCCGAGCGAACTCGCGGCCGCGCGCGGCATACCGCTGGCCGCCTCGATCGTCGCCCGCCTCTTCCCCGACAGGTGAGCCGGGGAGCGGCAGCGACCGACCGGCTAGGCTGGCCAGGTCAGTTGTTGCTGCACCAATCGGGGGATCCCATGCGACGTCTGCTCCGCCTCGGCGCTATCGCGCTGCTCACCGTGTCCGCCTCGATATTGACTCCGGCCATCGCCGCGCCGGACGCCCAGGCGGCATTGGCCTATTCGACGTGCCAGGATTCGGACCTGGAGCCCTACCGGACCGCCTACTTCTACCGCGACGGCCGGATGCTCGACTACGCGATCCTCAAGGTCTACCGCCTCTCGCGCGACCATGGGCGTTACTGCATCAAGGTGAACATCGGCTATCAGCGGTCGCTGTGGAACGAGGGCGGCGATTGCATCTACCTCTCGGGCGCATGGCAATGCGCCGCCGGGTGGACCTACACGTACCTCGGTTCCGTCACCTACTACCAGTCCGCACTCGACCTGTCGGCGGGCCGTCGCCACCACGAGACATACCGACTGAAGACGGCGGCCGGCAACTACTACTACGCCCAGACCGGGTGGCTCTACGGGGCGTGAGCCAACCGAGCATCCGGCACCACGCGGTCAACAGGTGGCGATCTGATCGGGGCGGTTTCGGGGCGGCAATGCCGGCCGAAGGTGAACCGAGAACGCGCCTGCGTCTCCCACGAGCCTCGTCACTGCAACTCGAGGGTCGCCCGGCGACGGCTCTGCTCCTCGACGAAGCGCAGCGCAACCAATCCGAGGACGGCGTACGCCGCCCCGAGGGCCGCCTCGCGCAGCAGCAACGGGGCGACGGCACCGAGCGACGCCCCGGCAACGAGCTCGCGGCAGGCCTCGATCGCGTGCGTGAGCGGCATGAACCGCCCCGCGGCCGCCATCCAGCCGGGCATGGCCTCGAGGGCCACGTTCGTGCCGGTGAAGACGAGCAGCACCCCGAAGATGATGTTGCTCAACACGGCGGTGCTGCGCACCCGCAGCGCAAGCGCCGCCTGCAGCAGCCCGAGCCCCGTGCACGACATCGACGCGACGGCCACCGACAGCGCCAGCTCCGGCCAGACCCCCGCGGGGAGGTCCACTCCGAGCACCCACGCACCGGTGAACAGGCTGACCATCGAGACGAACCATCCGTTGGCGATGACCGGCAGCGCCCGGCCGAGGAAGAGCGCCACCCGGTTGGCCGGGGTGGAGAGCACGATCCCCAGGGTCTGGGTCCAACGCTCCCCCGCGACCGTGTTGCCCATGGCGAACAGGCACGGGATGGCGGCATTCTGCACGGCATTGCCGAGCAGGTAGAACGAGTCGGACTCCACTCCCGCGCTGCGCCCGATATAGGCGAACAGCAGGATCTGAAAGAGCGGACCGATGAGCAGGGTCGGGATGTAGATGTAGGGATTGAGCCAGTTGAACAGTCCCCGGAAGGAGATCACCCCGCCGACGGTGAGCACGCGCCACGCAGCCCGTATGCCGGCCCACCCGCCTCCCGCGGCCGGCGCCACCGCCTCGTGCCGCCCGCTCATGTGAGGGCCAGGGTCGCGTTGCGCCGGGCCGAGTCGATGAGCCGCTCGGAGAGCCAGACGCCGAGGGCGGCATACACGAGGCCCAGGAGGGCGCACAGGCCGATGGCCGGCCACGCGTCTCCCCCCGCCGCGGCCGTGCGGATCGCCTCCATCCCCCACGTCGGCGGCAGGGCACGCGCGATCCACCGCACCCACTCGGGGAACAGGTCGAGGGGCACGAGGAAGCCGCACAGCAGCCACCCCGGGTATTCGAGGGTGCTGCCGAGCGCCCAACCGGTGCGATAGCGCACGACGGTCACCGACAGGAGGAAGCCGAAGGTCGCGAGCGACCCGAGGGTGACGAGCAGCGCCACCCCGAAGGTCACCGGGCTGGTGATCGGCACCTCGATGCCGAAGAGCACTCGCCCCCACAGCAGCGTCGCGACCATGGAATAGAGCGCGACCGTCGACAGGCCGGCGGTGATCGGGAGCACGGCGAGCGCCACCCGGGTGGGCGCGGTGACGAGCAGCTCGAGGGTGCCCTGCCAGCGTTGCCCCTGCAGCGCGGCGCTCGCCGAGGTTGCCATCGACGACCAGGTGCCCATGACGGCCGCGCCGAGCCCGGCATAGACGAGCGTCTGTGCGTCGCCCGACTGGGTGAACATGAGCAACGCGCAGGTGGCGAAGAAGAGCGGATAGATGATGTTGAGGATGCCGTCGAAGGCCGAGACGGCGAGCAGCTTGAGTTGCATGAGCCACCCGACCCACAGCACCCGCACACCGCGCAGCAGTGCGCTCACGTGGACACCAGCTCGACATAGGCGTCCTCGAGGGTCGGCTCGCGGGTGACCACCCGCCCGACGCGTATGCCGTGCAACTCACCGAGCACCGCGGCGGTGACGTCGGCACCGGGCTCGACCTGGACGACGAGGCTCTCCCCTTGGGCGTGCTCGTTGACGACGACTGAGCGGACTCCGCTGAGCGCGGTGACCGGGCCGACGATCTCGCGCACCCCGCCGAAGGTCTCGATCTCGACGACCGAGCCGGCGCTGACGCGGGCCTTGAGCTGGGCGGGCGTGCCCTCGGCGACGAGCTCGCCGGTGCGGATCACCGCGATCCGGTCACACAGCTCGTCGGCCTCGAACATGTAGTGCGTGGTAAGCAGCACGGTCTTGCCCTGATCGCGCAGCCCCGCGATGGTCTGGCGCAACTCGCGGGCACCGACCGGGTCGATGCCGATCGAGGGCTCGTCGAGGAACAGCAGGTCCGGGTCGTGCAGCAGCCCACGCGCGATATGCAGCCGCTGACGCATGCCACGTGAGAAGCCCTCAACCCGCTCCTTCTCCCTGCCCTCGAGCCCGACCAACTCGAGCAACGCACCGATGCGAGCGCGTTGGACGCGCGCGGGCACGGCATAGAGCTCGGCGAAGTAGCGCAGGTTGTCCAGCGCCGAGAGCCGCTCGTAGAGCCCCCGGTCGCCGCCGAAGACATAACCGATGTGGCGGCGTACCTCGCGGGCGTCGGTCACGACGTCGCGCCCGAGGATGGTCGCCGACCCGCTGGTCGGCAGCAGCAAGGTGATGAGCATCTTGATCGTCGTCGTCTTGCCGGCCCCGTTGGGTCCGAGCAGCCCGAAGAGCTCACCGCGCTCGACGGCGAAGGACACGCCCCGGACCGCCTCGACGGTCTTGCGTTGGCGACGGAGCACGCCGGTCGTCGTCGTGAAGCTGCGCCGCAGCTCGCGCGCCTCGAGGATGCTCACGCGGCCACCCTAGGTTCGAGGTCTGACCAGGCGTAGCTCCCCCAATGCATTGCGCTCCCCCGTCTCCCGGAAACCCGCCCGGCGCAGGGCCGCGCGGCTGGCGATGTTGTCGTATGCCGCGTGCGCCTGCAGCGTCGCCCCGCTCGCCTCGGCGGCCGGAACGGCGAGCCGAAGGGCATCGGTGACGAGCCCCTGCCCACGGGCCGACTCCACCAGCCCGTATCCGATCTCGACGGTCCGGTCCGGGTCGGAGGGGTCCGGCGGACCGTAGAAGCCGAGCGTGCCCACGACGAGGCCGTCGCTGCGGCGGACCACGAGCCGGGGGCCCCACGCGCGCGCCGGGTCACCCTCGGCCGGACCGGGCCCGGCCACCGAGCAGCCGTCGACGTCGTCCTGCCGGGGGAAGCCGGGCGCCCAGTCGGGTCGCAGCGCGGACGGGTCGGCACGGCCCTCGGGGCCGGCCGCACGGATCGCGGCGATCTGCGCGGGTGAGGGCAGGCGCAGGGTGACCAGTCGGCCGAGCAGGGGGGCCTCGGACAGGGGGCGCACGGCATACCCGAGGGGTGTGTCGGGGATGGTGATCCAGTAGCGGCGGGAGCCCTCGCGGGAGCCCTCGTAGACCCCACCGGCACCCTCGATGGTGCGGCGGGAGCCGAGGTTGTCCTCGTCGCAGGTGAGCAGCACGGGGTTGATGCCGAGCGTCGCCGCCTCGGCGAGGACCATCCGCAGCGCGCCCGAGGCGACCCCCTGGCGGCGTGCCTGCGGGGCGACGCCGTAGCCGATGTGCCCGCCCTCGACGTGCAGGAGGTAGTCGTTGAGCTCGTGCCGCAGGCTGATCGTCCCGACCACCTCGCCGTCGCGGCGGATCCAGCGGGTCGACGCGGGCACCCGGTCGTCGGCCAGACCGATCGCCCGCTCCTGGTCGGCCAGCGCGCCCACCATCCGAGCGAAGACGTCGGGGTCGGCCATGAGGGCGAGTTCGTCCGCCGGGATCCCCGAGCCGGGGACGTGGCCCGCGCCCCACTGGGCGAGGAAGTCGAGCCACTCGCGATGCAGCGTGACGTCGGGGCTCACCAGCTCGAGCGTCGTGTCGGTCACCCCGTCACCCTAGGACCGCCCACGGATGTGACACGATCAGTTTTCGTGAACCGCATCGCGCAGTCCGAGCGTCAGGCCCTTTGCGACACCGCCCTCGCCGTGGGCGCGAAGGCACCGACGCTCTGCGAGGGATGGGCGGTCAGCGACCTGCTCGCCCACCTCGTCCTGCGCGAGACCCGGCCGGACCTCGCGGCGGGGATGATGGTGCCGCTGCTCGCCGGGCGACTCCAGCGGGCGCAGGACAAGCTCGCCGGCCACTACTTCCCCAAGCTGGTCGAGCGGGTCCGCTCCGGTCCCCCGTCCTGGACGCCGGCCGCCGTCCCCCAGGTCGACGAACTGATGAACCGGATGGAGTTCTTCGTCCACCACGAGGACATCTTGCGTGCCCAGCCGCAGTGGACCGCCCGGCAGTTCGACGAGCAGACCCAACGCGCGCTGTGGGCGGGGCTCACCCGGATGAGCGGGCTGCTGTTCCGCCGTTCGCCGGTCGGTGTCGTCCTCGTCGCCGACGGGGTGGGCCGGCGGATCGCCCGCCCACCGACCGCGCTCGGCAACGTCGCCGTCCGGGGCGGGGTCGCCGAGGTGATCCTCTGGGCGTTCGGGCGCACCGAGGTCGCGACGGTCAAGCTCGTCGGACCGACTCCGGCAGTCGCCGCGCTCGAGAAGGCCACCCGCGGGGTCTGAACCCCTGCGGAAACCCTCGCGGACCCCCTGCGGAAACCCTCGCGGAAACCCAGGTTCAGCCGAGCTTCACCGGTGCCACGAGGTCGGCGTAGACGAGCAGCAGGGTGAGGGCGATGAAGGCCATCGACACGGCATACGAGAGTGGCAGCGCCTTGGCGACGTCGACGTAGCCCGGGTCGGGCCGGCCGCGCAGCCGTGCCCACCTGCGTTTGGCCCCCTCCCACAGCGCGCCGACGACCTGGCCGCCGTCGAGCGGCAGCAGGGGCAGCAGGTTGAACAGGAAGAGTGCGATGTTGAGGCCGAAGAGCAGGCCGGCGATCTGGGCGGCCACCGACTGTGGCGTCTCGGCACCGAGCTGACCGCTCGCGATCTCGCCGCCGACCCGGGCGACCCCGATGACCGAGATCGGCCCGTTGGGGTCGCGCTGCGCCTGTCCGGTCACCGCCTCGACGACGCCGACGAGCTTCGCCGGCACCGAGGCGAGGGCGCCGACGGCGTCGCCGAGCACGGAGACGACCTGGCCGGGCACGGCGGCGAGCGGCTCCCGCACGTAGCCGACGGTGGCCTGGGCACCGACATAGCCCACCGTCTCGGTGACGAGGCTGCCGTCCGAACGCACCTGAACCCGTCCGTCGGAGGTGTAGACCGGGCGGACGACCGCCGCCGGGACGACCGTGAGCGGCATCTCGGTGCCGTTCCGTGAGACGACGAGCGCGACGGGGGTGCCCGCCGAACGCTTGACCACGGCAACCACCTCCGACCACAGCCGCACCGGCTGACCGTCGACCGAGACGATGGTGTCGCCGGCCTGCAGACCCGCGGCCTTCGCCGGGGCGTTCGGGTCGCCGGGCAGGCAACTGGGCTGCGGATTGCTCGCCGTCGGCAGCGTCGAGGGCGCGCAGTCGGTGACCAGGCCGAGCGTGGGCAGCGCCGCCTGCCGGCCGATCCCCACCATGAGCACGGTGAGCAGGGCGACGGCGAGCAGGAGGTTCATCACCGGGCCGCCGAGCATGACGACGACCTTCTTGGGCACCGAGAGCTTGTAGAAGACCCGGTCCTCGTCGCCGGGTTGCAGCTCCTCCATGGCTTCCTGGCGAGCCTGGTCGACGAGCGCACCCATCCGGCCGGTCGTGGACGCGCGCAGCCGCCCCGGCACGTCACCGGGACGGGGCGGGATCATCCCGATCATCCGGACATAGCCGCCCAACGGGATCGCCTTGATGCCGTATTCGGTGTCGCCGCGTCGCCGGGACCACACGGTGGGGCCGAAGCCGATCATGTACTGCGAACATCGCACGCCGAAGCGCTTCGCGGGCAGCAGGTGGCCCAACTCGTGCAGGCCGATCGAGAGCGCGACGCCGAGCACGACGACGAGGATCCCGAGCAGGTAGTAGACGCCCGTCACGTGACCGTCCCTTCGCGCACACGGTCGAGGCCGAGCACCGACCGGGCCTCGTCGCGGGCCCACGCGTCGGCCCGCAGCACCCGTGCAACGTCCAACGGCGGCGAATCACTCCCGGCGCCCGCCGCAGTGCCGGTGCCGGCGCCGGTGGCGGTGCCGGCGCGGCATACCTGCTCGGCCGTGCCCTCGGTATGCCGGTCGAGCACCCGCGCGACCGTGTCGACGATGTCGGTGAACCGGATCGCCCGCTCGTGGAAGGCGTCGACGCATACCTCGTTGGCGGCGTTGTAGACGGCCGGGGCGGTGCCCCCCGCGGCGCCCGCCCGTCGGGCGAGCGCGACCGCCGGGAAGGCCTCGTCGTCCAACGGGAGGAAGTCCCACCGCTGCGGGACCGCCCAGTCGGTGGGCACGTCGACGTCGGGCAGCCGCTGCGGCCAGGACAGGCCGAGGGCGATCGGGACGAGCATCCGCGGCGGCCCCACCTGGGCGATCGTCGACCCGTCGTGGAACTCGACCATCGAGTGGATCTGCTGCTGGGGGTGCACGACGACGGCGATCCGCTCGAAGGGCAGGTCGAAGAGCAGGTGCGCCTCGATGACCTCGAGGCCCTTGTTGACGAGGGTCGCCGAATTCGTCGTGACGACCCGGCCCATGGCGAAGTTGGGATGGGCGAGGGCCTGCTCGGGGGTGACCGCGTGCAGGGCCGCGCGCGGCATACCCCGGAAGGGCCCACCGGAGGCGGTGAGGACGAGCCGGCGCACCTCGTCGGCCCGGCCGCCGCGCAGGCACTGGGCGATCGCGCTGTGCTCGCTGTCGACCGGCACGATCTGTCCGGGCACGGCGGCGGCCTTGACGAGCGGGCCGCCGACGATGAGCGATTCCTTGTTGGCCAGCGCGAGCACCGACCCGGCCCGCAGCGCGGCGAGCGTGGGTGCGAGGCCGATCGCGCCGGTGATCCCGTTGAGACAGACATCCACCCGGTCCGTGGCCACCGTCTCGTTCGCCTCGGGGCCCACGTGCACCTGCGGCCGGTATGCCGTGTGGTCGCCACCGCGGGCCAGCTCGGCAGCGATCCGATCGAGGAGGTCGACCGGGTCACCGTGGGCGAGCCCGACGACCTCGGGGCGCAGGGTCGCGACCTGCCGGGCGAACAGGTCCGGCTGGCCCCCGCCGGCAGTGAGCCCGACCACCCGGAACCGCCCGGGGTTGCGCTCGATGACGTCCACGGCCTGGGTGCCGATGGACCCGGTCGAGCCGAGCAGGGTCACGGTCCGACTGTCGCTCACCGACCCATTCTCGCCTATCGAGTGGATCAGCCGACCTTCACCCGGACGCCGTCGGAGAGCACGTCGCCGGTGAGGACGACCTCGCTCAGCCCGCCGTCGGGGGTGTCGAAGACGATCACCGCATGGCCGCGCTGGCCGGCGGAAAGCTGGACGGTCACGTGCGCCCCGTCCAGGAGGAGGACCGCCGGATCGGCGTCGAGCGGCTCGCCCTTGGCGCTCAGGGCCGACTGCAGCACGACGAGGAACGAGTCCGAGTGGGTCCCCACGTTGGCGATGTCGACGTCGACGAGGCAGTAGTGACCGTCCGCGGTCTGGGCGAGCGCCCCCGTCCCGAGCGTCGTGCGGGTGCAGTCCACACCGGTCACCGTGAAGTCGAACGAGCCGTCGTGCACGGTGGACCCCACCGGAGCCACGCTCGCCGGTGCGGCCGAGGAGGGTTTCGGGGTCGCGACACCACTCGGGCGGGAGGTCGCCGAGGGTCGGGGGGTGGCGGCCGGGACGGTGATCGAGGAGATGGCCCGACTCACGTCGTCCACCCGGTCCCGCACCACCCGGCCGACGAGCACGATGCCGACGACCATGCCCGCCCCGAGGAGTCCGACGACGACGACCGCCCAGAACCAGCCCCGTCGATAGACCGGTTTCGGTGGCTGCGGGCCGCCGGGACGAGCCGGGTAACCGCCGGGCTGGGCCGGGTAACCGCCGGGCTGGGCGGGCAGCTGCGTCGTGGGCGGTGTCGTGGGGATGCGCTGGGTGGCGTCGGCCGGCAGCGGATGCCATTGGTTGTCGGCCCCCAGGACGTGGCCGTTGACGATGTCGCCGGGTTGGTAGCTCATGGGCCCTAGCTTGTCGCAGTCCTCGCCGTTGTCGGGCGCGCCCGGCCGGAGCCGACGACGGTCACCTGCAGGTCGGTCCGTTCGCCCTCGACGGTGGCCAGGGCGTCGAGGACCGCCGCGTAGGCCCGGGGGTGCTCGCGCGCGAGCGTCGCAGCGGGCACCCACACGAGTTCGAGCACCCGCCCCTGGGCATCGGCGAGCGCACGGAGCGCATCGACGAGCGCGTCGAGATTGCCGCCGAACCAACTCGGCAGGGCGAGGTCGGTCGCGAACGCCGCAAGTGTCGACGCCTTGTCGCGACCGCCGGTGACGACCCGCACGGCATGCCCCGCGGCATACGCCTCCTGGACGACCGCACCCGCCCCGGTCGCCGCGTCGACGGTCCTCATCCGTCCTCCCGGATCCGTTGGAAGCTCGCGTAGTGGTCGGCGGTGTAGTACTTCTCCCCCGATGCTCCGGCGACGATCCGGCGCGCCCCGCGGTCGGGTGACCCGGGGGTGAGGACGGTGTGCTCCCGGTAGTAGCCGCTGCGCATCGCAGGTAGCAGGCGCTCGATGTTGCCGAAGACCTTGTCGTCGTTGTTGGGATAGGGGTAGGGACCGCCGCGGGCGATGAGGGCGAGGGTGTCACGCGCCTGTGTGGGCAGGGCCGAGACCTCGACCCAGCGCAGGCCGCTGGCCGGGTCGGTCGACTGCTTCGCCGAGGACCCCACCGTGCCGCCGCCCGACCGCGCGCTCGTCGCGACGACGGCCGGCTCCGGGGTCGAGGTGCCTGGGCGGGTGAGCAGGTATGCCGCGAGCAGCACGAGTGCGAGAACCCCGAGGGCCAGCAGCTGCACCGCCTGCCGTCGGGATCGGGACATCGGTCGCACGCGGACATTGTGCCCGCCACGGCTCACTCGACGAAGACCCGCTCCTCGATGAGCTGCTCCTGCACCACCCGGCCCTTGGCCTCGAACCGGCCCTGCTGGAAACGCTTCTCGAATTCCATGACGATGTCGCCGAGGCCCGCCCGGTTCTTCTCGACCGTGACCACGACCCACCCCTTGTAGCGCTCGGCGTTCGTGAGGTCGTACATGAGGTGGTGGCGGGCGACAACGTCGTACTTGCCGTTGAGGATGAGGGCCACGTCGGCCTCGTAGGCCAAGGCCGAGGAGCCGCGCAGGTCGTGCAGTCGCATCCGGTGCCCGCTCACGAGCGCCGCCTTCTCAGCCGCGACGATCGCGATGACCGGCACGTCGGCCGCAAGGGCGAGGTCCTTGAGGGCCTCGACGACCTGCGTGACGCGCTCTTCCTCCACGTGGGGGTTGCCCGGGACGGCGACCTTCTGGAGGTAGTCGACGAGGACAAGGGGCTGCTCGCCCTGCGCCTGAAGCTCGGCGACGACCGCGCGAATGGCCGGCACGTCGGTGAGCGTGCCGCTGGATTCGTGCAGGTGCAGACGTTGGCCGAACTCCCGCTGCGCGGCCACCCCCTCGACGCCTCCCCGAACCGGGGCGAGTCTCTCTTCGAGCCGCCCCGGCCCGGATCGGCGATCCTCGAACGCGGCCCGGATGGCCGCGATCGTGCCGGCCTCGCGTCCCGCCACGAGGCCGGCTTCGAGCGCGAGGAGTCGCTCGAGCAGCGTGCGCGCGTCGTGCTCGTAGGAGAAGACGACCGCACTGCGCCCCGCCGCGACCGCGTTGCGCACGATCTGCAGTGCCATCGTCGTCTTCCCGAGCCCCTGCGGCCCGCCGATGAGCGCCAGCTCCCCCCCTCGAAGGCCTCCCCCGAGATGCCCGTCCAAGGGATCGAAACCCGTCGGCCAGACCGAGGCACCGACATGCTCCCCTGCACGCATGCGGGCATCGGTCTCGTCGAGGAGTTCGGCGAGGCTGACCAGCCCCGGCGTTCGACCTGAGGAGGAGGACGCCGGAACACTCATGGGGCTATTCGATCAGATCGCAGCCCGGACATGACCACTCGAGCCCGAGGAAGGTCCGTTCGGACGATGCAGACGTCGGTGTCGGCATCGTCACAAGGGTCCCGGCGAGGGGGTGCGGGCCGGGCGGGTCAGGGAGCGATTCCGACGTACTTCACCTCGAGGTACTCGTCGATGCCCTCGAAGCCGCCCTCCCGGCCGAAACCGCTCGCCTTCACGCCACCGAACGGCGCGGCGGGGTTGGAGACGATCCCCTGATTGATGCCCACCATCCCGAACTCCAGTTCCTCGCTCACCCGTAGGGCACGGCTGAGGTCCCGGGTGAAGGCATAGGCGACCAGCCCGTATGCCGTGTCGTTGGCCCGCGCAATCGCCTCGTCGTCGGTGGCGAAGGTGGAGATGGGGGCAACCGGTCCGAAGATCTCCTCGACGGCGATCCGGGCACCGGCGGGCACGTCGGTGAGGACCGTCGGCTGGTAGAACCACCCGCGGCCAGGCGCCGGTGCCCCGCCGGCGAGCACCCGGGCGCCACCGGCGACGGCTTCGCGCACGAGGGCGTCGACGTTGTCACGCGCGGCGGCGTCGATGAGCGGACCGACGTCGACCCCGGCGACGGTGCCCTTGCCCACCCGCAACGCGCGCATCCGCTCGGCGAACCGGCGACCGAACTCCTCCGCCACCGATTCGTGGACGAGGAAGCGGTTGGCGGCCGTGCACGCCTCGCCGATGTTGCGCATCTTCGCGAGCATCGCGCCCTCGACCGCCCGGTCGAGGTCGGCGTCGGCGAAGACGAGGAAGGGGGCGTTGCCTCCGAGCTCCATCGACACCCGCAGAAGGCCCTCCGCGGACTGCTCGACGAGCCGGCGACCCACCTCGGTCGAGCCCGTGAAGGTGAGCTTGCGCAGCCGCGGGTCGCGGATGATCGGCTCCATCACATCCCCGGTGCGCGCGGTGGTGACGACGTTGAGCACTCCCGGGGGGACGCCGCAATCCTCGAGCAGCCGGGCGAGCAGGAGCATGGTGAGCGGGGTCTGCCCGGCCGGCTTGACGACCATCGTGCACCCGGCGGCGATGGCCGGGCCGATCTTGCGGGTGCCCATCGCGAGCGGGAAGTTCCACGGCGTGATCATGAGCGTGGGCCCCACCGGCTGCTTCATCGTCATGAGCCGCGTCGCGCCGTTGGGGGCCACCGCATACCGGCCGTGGATGCGCACGGCCTCCTCGGCGAACCAGCGGAAGAACTCGGCACCATAGGCGACCTCGCCGCGCGCCTCGGCGAGGGGCTTGCCCATCTCGAGGGTCATGAGCAGGGCGAAGTCGTCGGCCCGTGCGGTGATCGCCTCGAAGGCGCGGCGCAGGATCTCGCCACGGTCCCGCGGGGCGGTGCGTGCCCAGGCCGGCTGCGCGGCGACGGCGGCGTCGAGTGCGGCCGTGCCGTCGGCGACGGTCGCACTCGCGACGTGCGCGAGGACCCGCCTGGTCGCGGGGTCCTCGACCGCAAGGGTCGCTCCGTCCGAGGCGGGCCGCCACCGGCCGCCGATGAACAGTCCGGTGGGGACCGACTCGAGCAAGGCCGCCTGGGTCAGTGCCATGAGTGGATCTCTCTGTCTCGCAAGGATGGTGGCTGGGGCAGCGGGTCAGACGGATGCCGCGAAGGCGTCCGCGAGGATGTCCAGGCCCTCGTGGAGCAGGTCGTCGCCGATGGTCAACGGGGGAAGGAACCGGAAGACGTTGCCGAGGGTGCCGCAGGTGAGCGTGACGAGGCCCTGGGCGTGGCACGCCTTGTTGACCGCCGTCGTGAGGGCGGCCGCCGGTGCCTTGGTCTCGGGGTCCGCGACGAGTTCCATGGCGATCATCGCGCCTCGGCCGCGGATCTCCCCCACCTGCGGGTATGCCGCGGCGAGCTTGTCGAGCCCCGCGCGCAGGATCGTCTCGATCTCCCGGGCACGCGCGGCGAGGTCGAGTTCGCGCATCGTCTCGATCGAGGCCAATGCGGCGACGCACGAGACCGGGTTGCCGCCGTAGGTGCCGCCGAGGCCTCCGGGATGGATCGAGTCCATGAGCTCGGCGCGGCCGGTGAGCCCCGACAGGGGCATCCCGCCGGCGATCCCCTTGGCGGTGGTCACGAGGTCCGGGATCACCCCCTCGTCGTCGCAGGCGAACCAGTCTCCGGTGCGGCAGAAGCCGGACTGGACCTCGTCGGCGACGAAGAGGATGTCGTGCTCGCGGCACCACTGCGCGAGGGCCGGCAGGAAGCCCCGAGGCGGCACGATGAATCCGCCCTCGCCCTGGATCGGTTCGATGATCACCGCCGCGCAGTTCTCCTCGCCGATCTGCGCGTGGATCTGGTCGGTGATGTAGCCGAAGGCCTCGTCGGCACAGTGCTGTGGGCCGCCCGGCCAGCGGTAGGGATAGGCCATCGGCACCCGGTAGAGCTCGTTCGCGAACGGACCGAAGCGGTGCTTGTAGGGCATGTTCTTCGCGGTCATCGCGAGGGTGAGGTTGGTGCGGCCGTGGTAGGCGTGGTCGAAGGCGACGATCGCGTTCTTGCCGGTGACGTGGCGGGCGACCTTGACGGCGTTCTCGACGGCCTCGGCGCCCGAGTTGAACAGCGCCGAGCGCTTGTCGTGGTCACCCGGGGTGAGGTCGTTGAGCTGCTCGCAGACCGCGACGTATGCCTCGTAGGGGTTGACCATGAAGCAGGTGTGGGTGAGCTCGGCGATCTGGCGCTGCACGGCCTGCACGACCCGCGGAGCGCCGTTGCCCACGCTCGTCACCGCGATCCCGGAGCCGAAGTCGATGAGCTGGTTGCCGTCGGCGTCGACCAGGATCCCGCCGGCCCCGCGCTCGACATAGGCCGGCAAGCCGGTGCTCACCCCGGCGGACACTGCGGCGAGCTTGCGCGCCTGCAGTGCCTGCGAGGCCGGCCCGGGGACCGCCGTCCGCAGGATCCGCCACTGCTCGATGGGCTCGCTCGTCATCTCAGGACTCCTGTCGGGGTGTGGCGCGGTCGTGCAGCAAGGGGGTGGCGGGGTCCCAGGAGGTGCCGTATGCCGCATCGCGTCGCCTCCGCGCGATCGCCGAAAGGGCTTCCAGGACGACCCGATTCGCCAACGCCGCGGTGATGTCGGCGTGGTCGTAGGGCGGGCTCACCTCAACGACGTCGATGCCGGCGATCGGCAGCGTGAGGCACAGGCGGCGCACCGCGTCGAGCAGCTGGCGGGCGGACAGTCCGCCCGGCTCCGGGGTGCCGGTGCCGGGCGCGTGACCCGGGTCGCACACGTCGATGTCGACCGAGAGGAAGACCCCCTCGCACTCGTCCGTGGCGATGGTCGAGGCCTCGGTGAGACAGTCGTCCAGCCCGCGGACACCGATCTCGGTCATCTCGAAGGACCGCATCCGCTGGGCGGCCATCCATTCGAGGGTCTCCGGTCCCGGCCAATAGCCGCGCAGACCCACCTGGAGGAAGCGGTCACCACGCAGGGCCCCCGACTCGATGAGTCGGCGCATCGGCTGGCCGTGACCCCAGAGCGAGCCGAACTCGATGTCGCCGGTGTCGGCGTGGGCGTCGAAGTGGATCATCGACACCCGACCGTGCCCGAGGACGTTGGCCACACCCTTCGCATCGGGGAAGGCGATCGAGTGATCGCCGCCGAGCACGAGCGGGATCGCACCCGCCCGGGCAATCCGCTCGACCGCCGACTCGATCCGGGCGAGCGAGGTCTCGATGTCCCCCGGCGGGCATTCGACGTCGCCTGCGTCGAGCACCCGCAGGTCGCGCAACCCGTCGACCCGCAGGGCGAGCGAAGGCCGGGACCCGTCGTGTGCGAGGTAGTCGGTGGTGCGGATCGCCTGTGGCCCGAACCGGGTGCCGGGACGGTGTGAGGTACCCCCGTCGAAGGGAGCGCCGAGCACGACGACGTCGGCACCGGCATAGGTCTGCGGGTCCTCGACGTCGCACCGGTCGACCCCGAGGAAGGTGACGTCCGGGCCGAATTGCGCGCCGTAGCGGCTCATTCCGTGATCCTAGGCGGTCGGTCGCCCACTCGCGGCGCTGAGCGGACTGCGGTCCTCCAGCCCCCAGGGCGAGCCGTAGCCGATCGGTTTCGGGGCGGCCAGCAGGTCGAGGAAGGGCAAGGCGTCGAAGGCCTCCGGCCCGAGCACACCGGTGCCCGACCACACCCCGTTGGCGAGCAGCTCGAGCGCGACCACCGGGTTGACCGCCGTCTGCCACACGACGCACTGGGCGCCGTATTCGCGCATCGACCACTCGTTGTCGACCACGTGGTAGAGGTAGACCTCCCGCGGGCGGCCGTCGCGGCCGGTCCCGGTGACCAGGAGTCCCGCGCACGTCTTCCCGGTCATCCGGGGCCCGATCGTCGCCGGGTCGGGCAGGCAGGCTGCGACGACATCGCGGGGGGAGACCTCGACCCCCTTGACCGACACCGGCTGGGTGCGGTCGAGGCCGAGGTCGTGCAGGGTGCGCAGGATGCCGATCATCTGCTCGCCCAGACCGTACTTGAAGGTCACCCGCCGCGCGTCGAGCCAGCGCGGCATGAGGAGCACCTCCTCGTGCTCGACGTGGACGCATTCGACCGGGCCGATGCCCTCGGGGAAGTCGAAGACCTCCGGCTCGCTGAAGGCCGGCAGGGTGAACCAACCGCGGTCCCGCTCCCACACGACCGGCGGGTTGAGGCATTCCTCGATGACCGTCCAGATGGAGAAGCCGGGGGCGAAGATCTCCTTGCCGGTCTCGTCGCGGACGACGAGATTGGCCCCGTCACGGGTGCCCAGCTCGTCGATCGAGGAGAACAGGTGGTCGGCGGCATACCGGGCGAAGACGTCGGAGAGCCCGGGCTCGACACCGATGCCGAGCAGCGCGAGCCGCCCGTCGGCCGCCCACGCATCGGCCTGCGCGAACTGTTCGTCGCCGAGCTTCACACCGGTGAGCGCATAAGGCTGCTGCGGATGCCGGGTCGACAAGGACATCGCCATGTCGAGGTAGTCGGCTCCCGCGGCCCGTGCCCCGTCGAAGATCGGCATGACGAACCGTGGGTCGACCGCGTTGAAGACATGGGTGATCGCATGCTCCCGAGCGAGGGCCGTCACCGCAGCCGCGTCGCTCGCATCGACGTATGCCGCCCGCAGCCGGCTCTCGCCCGACCGACGGGCCGACGCAGCCGCCACCGTGGCCTCGGCCCGCGCGCGGTCGTAGTCGGCCACGACGAGCAGCTCGAAGAAGTCGCGTTCGACGAAGATGCGCGCGGCGGCGTCACCGACGCCCCCGGCGCCGATTTGGAGGATCCGCACGAGCTATCACGCTGACTTTCACTCAGGCCGGCGAGCGCCGGCGGGAACCGATGACCTGGCCCGCGATGACGAGCAGGACCGCGATGACGAAGAGGGAGAAGCCGATGACGTTGGCCTGGGCGGGGATTCCGCGCAGGTAGGACACGTAGACGTACTTCGGGAAGGTGTTGGTGTCACCGGAGACGAAGTTGGTGATGATGAAGTCGTCGAAGGACAGCGAGAAGCTCAGCAGGGCCGCCGACACGATGCCCGGCAGGACGAGCGGGAAGGTCACCCGCCAGAAGGTGCTGCCCGGACCCGCATACAGGTCCTGGGCGGCCTCTTCCAGGCGCGGGTCGAGGCTCTGCAGTCGGGCCTTCACCGTGACGACGACGAAACTGATGCAGAACATGATGTGGGCGATGACGATCGTCCAGAAGCCCAGCTTGAGACCCCATTGGGCGAAGCCCTGCACGAACAGGGTGAGCAGGGACGCGCCCAGGACGATCTCGGGGGTAGCCATGGGGATGAAGACGAGAATGTTGCCGGCCCCCCGGCCCCGGAACCGGTGGCGCACGAGTGCGAACGCCAGCATCGTTCCCAGGACGGTCGCCACGACGGTGGCGATGGCCCCCACCTGGAGCGAAACCCCGAGTGCCTCACAGATTCCCTGTGCCCCACAAGGATTGCGCCAGTGGTCGAGGGTCGGCGAGCCCTCCGGGTTCCACACGATGTTCGACTTCTTGTAGTTGTTGAACGAGAAGACGAAGGTGTAGGCCACCGGCAGGAAGAGGTAGAGAAGAACGAGGATGGCGACGATCATCGCGAAGTGTTCGGCGACCCACACGCGCACCCGCTGGCCGAGGCTCACAGCAGTTCCTCCGTCCCGTACTTGCGCACATAGAGGAAGACGAGGGCGAGGATGACGGCCATGAGGGTGAAGGAGAGGGCGGCCGCGATGGGATAGCCGCCGAGCACCCGGAAGAACTGGCTCTCGATGCCGTTGCCGACCATCTTCGTCGAGATGTCCGAGCCGAGCAGTTCGGCGTTGACGTAGTCCCCCGCGGCGGGGATGAAGGTGAGCAGGGTGCCGGCCAGCACGCCCGGCATGGACATCGGCAGCGTCACCGTGCGGAAGGTCGTGAAGCCGTTGGCGTAGAGGTCTCCGCCGGCCTCGATGACCTTGGGGTCGGCCCGTTCGAGGCTCGCGTAGATCGGCAGCACCATGAACGGCAGGAAATCATAGACCATGCCGAAGACGATGGCGCCGGGCGTATTGATCAGATGCTGTGCCGGAAGCCCGAGGGAAGAAAGGAGGGAATTGATGATGCCGGCTTTTTCCAGCAGGGACTGCCAGGCGTAGGTGCGCAGCAGGAAGTTC
>JAKPEG010000026.1 GCA_029552065.1 Actinomycetes bacterium | reverse complement strand
CGCCGTAGTGGTCGCGGACGGCGGCGAAGACTTCGGCCTGCTTGACGGTGTCGACGCCGAGGTCTGCTTCGAGGTCGAGGTCGGGGTCGAGTAGGTCGGCGGGGTAGCCGGTGAGGTCGGCGACGATGTCGACGACCTTCTGGGTCACCTCGTCCAGGCCGCCGGCTGCCGCTGCTGCGGGTGCCGCCGCGGGTGCTGCCGCGGGTGCGGGTGCTGCTGCTGCGGGTGCGGGTGTGGCGGTGGGTTCGGGGATGCCGGCCTTGCCGCGGATCCAGCCGGCGACGGCCCGGATGGTGGGGAAGTCGCGCAGCTTGAGGGTGTCGTCGCGTTCGACGCCGTAGTGGTCGCGGACGGCGGCGAAGACTTCGGCCTGCTTGACGGTGTCGACGCCGAGGTCTGCTTCGAGGTCGAGGTCGGGGTCGAGTAGGTCGGCGGGGTAGCCGGTGAGGTCGGCGACGATGTCGACGACCTTCCCGACGACCGGGTCCGCCGCGGGGGCAGCGGCAGCCGCCGCAGCCGGGGCCGGCGCGGCCACCGGGGCCGAGACGACGGCCGGTGCCGCGGCCGCGGCAGCGGCAACCGGTGTGGCGACAGGGGCGGCCGCGGGCGCGGCGGAGGGCTCGGGCAGGCCTGCCTTCGTGCGCACCCAGCCGGCGACGTGGCGCAGGGTCGGGAAGTCGCGCAGGCGCATGGTCTCGTCGCGTTCCACGCCGTAGTGCTCGCGGACGGCGGCGAAGACCTCCGCCTGCTTGACCGTGTCGACGCCCAGGTCGGCCTCGAGGTCGAGATCGGGGTCGAGCAGGTCGGCCGGGTAACCGGTGAGCCCGGAGACGATCCCGGTGACCGTGTCGAGCACCGGGTCCACCGGCGCGGCCGGCGGCTCGGGAGCTGCGACAGGTGCGGGGGCCGCGACCGGCGCAGGTGCAGGCGCAGCGACCGGTGCCGGCGCGGCAACGGGAGCCGGGACCGGAGCGGCGACCGGAGCCGGCGCAGGAGCGGTCACGGGTGCCGCGGCGGCGGCCGGGACGACGCCCGTGCCGGCGAGCGCGCCGCGAGTCATCGCGGCATACGGCATCGGGACGTTCGTCGTCGCGGCGACCGGGGCGGCCGGGGCACCGGTGTCGACGATGCGCAACCTGCGGCGGTCGATCTCGAGCTGACTGCCGGAGTGACCCGACAACGAGTCGAGCCACCGCTGCCATGCGGCGGGGTCGACGACGCGGTAGGCGAAGCCGAGCTCGGTGGGGGAGCGGCGGACGCCGTCGGGCATGGGCAGGTAGCGCAGGACCGCCATGGCGACCTGCGAGCCGAAGCCGGCGGCCAGGCGCAGCGCATAGCCGACCGGGTAGCTGCCACCCCGCGAGAGGTTGAGCTGGCCGAGGTCGGGGTCGGGCTCCTTGTAGTTGGGCACCGGCGGGACCAGCCCGGTCTCCAGGGCCTTGATCGCCACGACGTCCTCGATGCCCGCACCCATCGCGTGCCCGGTGAAGCCCTTGGTATTGGTGATGACGATCTTGTCCGCGTCGGCACCGAAGGCCCGGCGAAGGGCGTTGATCTCGGCTGCGGCACTGCCGCCGCGAGCCGGGGTGTAGGTCTCGTGCGACATGAACATGAGCTGGGGCGCGATGGCGTGCCGGTCGATGCCCCAGCGTTCGGCCTCGCGCACGGCCGTCTCCATGACGCCGCAGATGTGCTCGACGTCGAGGCGGGTGCCGTGGAATGCGCTGTTCGCGAAGACCGTGGACAGCAACTGGGCGATCGGCTGGACCCCGCGTTCGCGAGCTGCCTCGGCCGACTCGAGGACGACGGCGGCCGCGCCGGAGCCGATGATCATGCCGTGCCGGCGACGGTCGAACGGCAGGGCGGCGTCCTCGACCCGCGCGTCGGTGGCCGCGGCACCGGTCGCGATGAACCCGGTCCCGATCCACGGCATGAGGTTGTCGTTGCTCACGTCGTCGGCCGAGACGACGATCACCCGGCGGCAGCGGCCGGAGCGGATCCAGTCCTCGGCGACGCCGATGGCCTGGGTCGTGCTCGCGCAGGCGGCGTTGAGCTGCGTGTTGGGGCCCCGGGCTCCGATGATCTCGGCGAACTGGGAGTGCCCCATGGACAGCACGCGGAAGAGGAAGCGCCGGTCGAACTCGAACGGGCGGGCCTCGATCTCGGCCTTGAGCTGGGCCAGGAGTGCGTCGATCTCCGCGACCGCCGCGGGGTCGGACAGCCGCGTGCGGGCACCCTCGAGGGCGACGATGTGCTCGCGCCGGGCCTTGTCCTCGACGTAGTGCTCGACGATCTGGGTGAAGTTGTCCGCGCCCGGGAAGGCCGAGGCGAAGATGATCCCGGTGTCGTCGCGCATGTTGAGCGGCAGCGCCCACCGGTCGGGCAGCTGGGTGCCGATGGTCGTCGCCTTGTAGTGCATGACGAGCGGTATGCCGGCGTCCCGGAGGGCGTCGTAGCCCGCGGCGATGGCCATCCGGGTCGTCACGTCGAGGGCGGCGTCGCGTCCGGCGTCGATGCCGTACTGCTCGACGACGTCCAGCGGCGCGTGCCGACCGGCGAGCTTGATGACCTCGTCGGGGTTCTCGATCCGCTCGAAGTGGCCGGCACCGGTGATGGCGTCCTTCACGAGGCGGGTGACTCGCATCCGGGCCATCCGGGTGCGCATGCTCATCGGCAGCTGGCCGATGAACTGTTCGCCGGAGAGGATGCGGGCGATGTTGGCGTCGTCGAAGGTCGACTCCACCCCGGGCAGGCCGAGGCCGGCGCCGGAGATGACGACCGGCTCCTGGCCGGGGCCGGCGGCAGGCAGCGCCGCAGCCGCCGGGGCCGGGGCCGGGGCCGGGGCGGCACCGCCGGACGGGAAGCCGTAGAGCTTCATGCCCTGCTCGAGCACGCCCGCGAAGAGCTTGCCCAGCTCGGTGATGACCGTGTCCGAGGGCGCGCCCTGCGCACCCGCAACGACCGGGGTAACCGGGGCGACGGGAGCCGCTGTGACCGCGGGAGCGGTTGCCGCGACGACGGGGGCCGCCGCGGGTGCCGCGACCGGCGCGGGCATGGTGAAGCCCAAGCCGGAGGCGTAGAGACCGCAGAGCGCCTGGTTGAAGGCGGTCTTGTCGTCGAGCTTGGGGAAGTTGGTGAAGAGGGCGAGCACGTCGTCGTGGTGGCTCACGAGGACGTCCTCGACGAAGCCGTGCAGGGCCTTCTTGGGACCGACCTCGACGAAGACCCGGGCGCCCGCGGCATACAGCGTCTGCAGGCCCTTGACGAACTGCACCGGCGAGGCGATCTGCTTGCCCGTGTAGTCGAGCATCGTCTCGGTGGTCGCGTCGGCCGGGTAGAACTCGCCGGTGACGTTGGCGACGATCGGTCGGTTGGGTCCGACGAGGTTGAGTCGACGCAGTGCGTTGACGAACGGCACCGAGGCGGGCGCGACGATCGAGGTGTGGAAGGCGTGGCTCACCGGGATGCGGATCGCGTTGATCCCCTTGCCGGCGAACACCTCCATGATCGCCTCGACGGCCTTGGTGGCCCCGCCGACGACGGCCTGGTTGTAGGAGTTGATGTTGGCCACGACGGCGTAGCCGTCGGCGGCGTCGACCACCCGCTGGATCTCCTCGAGCGGACCGAAGACGGCGGCCATGGCGCCGTTGTCCTCGACCGAGACCTTGGCCATCTCGCGTCCGCGGGCGCTCACGGCCTCCATCGCGGCGTCGAGGGAGAGCGATCCGGCGGCCACCAGCGCGCCGTATTCGCCGAGGCTGTGCCCCATCACCATGTCGGGCTCGATGCCGTATGCCGCGAGGAGCCGGGTGAGTGACAGGTCGGTCGCGAGCACGGCCGGCTGGGTGATCTCGGTCTGCATGAGCTTCTTGGTGGCGGCCTTCACCGCCTTCTCGTCGGCGGAGTCGACGTAGATGAACGAGGTGAGCGGCGCGCCCAGGAGCGGGGTCATCACCCGGTCGGCCTGGTCGAAGGTCGCCTTGACGATCGGCTCGGAGTTGAGCTCCTTGAGCATGTTGACGTATTGGCTGCCCTGGCCGGTGTAGAGGAAGGCCACCTTGGGAGCCGGGCCACGGCCGAGGAAGACACCCTGCTGACGGAGCATCTTGAAGATCGCCGGGTTGCCCGAGGCCAGGCCCTTGGCGAGCTTGTCGAGCTTGCCGGCCAGCTCCTCGGCGGTGCCGTAGTCGACGGCGACGCGGACGGCCGCCTGAGCGAGGGCCGGGTCGGGCGCGGCCGGGGCCGGGGCCTTGCCGGCCCGGGCGTCGGCGAGGGCCGCCTGCACCTGGCGGAGCACGTCGGCGTCGTCGCGACCCCCGAGGACGAGCGCACCGCGCAGCGGCACCTTGCGCTCGGCGGGGGCGGACACAGGGGCGGCCACCGGTGCGGACACGGTGACGCCCGCGGCCGGGGCGGCCGCGGCATACGTCCCGGCGGCGGCCGGGACCTCGGCGGAGGCGAAGACCGTGGGGCGCGGCTTGTGCCGGCCGGGGACGTGCTCCTCGAGGACGACGTGGAAGTTGGTCCCGCCGAAGCCGAAGGCGGACACGCCACCGCGGCGGATCCCCTCGGGCCCGGTGTCGCTCCACGGACGCAGGGTGGTGTTGACCTTGGCCGGCGTCCGGTCCCAGTCGACGTTCTCGTTGGGGGTGACGAAGTTGAGCGAGGGGGCCAGGACCTTCTCGTGGAGGGAGCGGACCATCTTGAACATGCCCGCGGTGCCCGCGGAGGCCTTGAGGTGGCCGATGTTCGACTTCACCGAGCCGAGGGCGATGCTGCCGGGCTTGGCCCCGGCGGCACCGAAGATCTTGTCGATGCTCTCCAGCTCGGTGGCGTCGCCGACGCGGGTCGACGTGCCGTGGGCCTCGATGGCGGTGACGGTCGCCGGGTCGAGCCCGGCGCGCTCCCAGGCGCGCGCGACGGCGAGCTGCTGGCCGACCGGGTTGGGCGCGGTGATCCCCTTGCCCTTGCCGTCGGAGGAGCCACCGACGCTGAGGATGGTGGCGTAGATCTTGTCGCCGTCGCGCTCGGCGTCCTCGAGCCGCTTGAGCACGAAGACCGCGGCGCCCTCGCCCATGACGAAGCCGTCGGCGCCGGCGTCGAACGGACGGGTGCCGGTCGCCGAGAGCGCGCCGATCTTGCAGAACTTCACGAAGGCGTCGACGCCCATGTTGCGGTCGATGCCGCCGGTGATCACCGCGTCGTACTGGTGGTCGTTGAGACCGAGGATGGCGGAGTTCACCGCCGCGAGGCCGGAGGCGCAGGCGGCGTCGGTGGTGTAGTTGGGTCCGCGCAGGTTGAGCACGTTGGCGATCCGGCCGGCGATGACGTTGGACAGCTCACCGGGCATCGTGTCCTCGGTGATCTCGAACATGTTGTCCAGGTAACCGGAACGGGTCTCCTCGACGATCCGCTGCTGCATGTCCGCCGGCAGCGTGCGCAGGGTCGCCGACTCCTGCAGCCGCTTGAGCGCCTCGGGCAGCTGGATGCGCATCGAGGACTGGTAGTGCTTCTCGCCGCCGATGGCGTTGCCGAGGATGACGGCGACCTTGTCGCTGTCGACCGTCCACGAGGGCCAGCCGGCGTCGAGTAGCGCCCGCCGCGCGGCCGAGAGCGCCCACCGCTGCCCTTGGTCCATCTGCGCCGCGACCGTCGGGGGGATCGGCAGCTTCCACCGGATGGGATCCCACTCGAACTCACGGACCCAGCCGCCGATCGTCGAGTAGGTCTTGTCCCGGGCCGAGTGGTCGGGGGAGTAGTAGAGCTTGGGATCCCACCGCTCCGGCGGCACCTCGGTCACGCAGTAGCGGCCTCCGGTGATGTTGGCCCAGAAGGCGTCGCCGTCGGGTGCCATCGGCATGATGGCGGCGATTCCGACAACGGCGACGGGGTGGACGTCGGTCATGGTGGGGTCCTTCCGGAACGGCTGGTCGACCGGTGGTGGCGTGTCGTGGGCGGGCTGGGTCGTGCGGTGCGGGGACGGCATACCGACGAGGTATGCCGTGCGGGCCGGCTCCCGGGTCGGGGCCGGCCCGCGCGGATCACTGGGCCCAGGCCCCGCGGGCGTAGAGAGAGTCGGCGATCGCGTCCATGTCGGTGACGAGCCCGGCCTGGGCGGCCTGGATCGCGGCGGTGGGGATGTTGGCGACGGCGGCCACGGCCGGGGAGCCGGGCTCGGCGGCGCCGGCGACCCAGCGCGAGCCGTCGAGGGCGACCCGGGCGGCGGCGTCCCGGGCCGCGACGCGCGAGATGAGCGCGAGCGTCGTGGCGTCGAAGCGCTTGAGGGTCTTCTCGAAGGCGGTGTCGGTCGCGGCCTGCGCGGCCCGCTGGGCCATGATCTCGGCGCCCTCGCAGTAGGCGATGAGTTCGCCCAGGCGGAAGAGGATGTGCTGGTTGCGGGTGAGCCGGCCGGTGCGGCAGGCCTCGAGCACGACCGCGAGCGCGTCGCAGGCGAGCGCGGCGACGTCGGCACCGATGCCCGGGTGGGCGGCGGCGAGCGTGCGCAGGGCGGTGGCCTTGTCGGTGTAGTAGCGGCCCTGGGTCTTCAGGTGCTGCTGCCACCGGTCGCGGGCGATGGTCATCTCCATGATCTCCGAGGTGCCCTCGTAGATCGTCGTGATCCGCACGTCGCGCTTGACCTTCTCGACCACGTAGGGCCGGGTGTAGCCGTAGCCGCCGTGGGCCTGGATCGCGTCGTCGGCGGCCTTGTTGCCGGCCACGGTCGCGAGGTACTTGGCGATCGCGCCCTCGGTGTTCATCGCGCCGTCGGCGCCCAGACCGCGGTCGATCTTGTCGGCGGTGTCCTCGATGAAGGCCCGGCCGACCTCGAGGGCCACGGCGTTGGGGACGATGAGCTTGTGGGTGTAGCCCTGCTTGTCGCAGAGCAGCCCGCCGCCCTGGACCCGGTTCTTCGAGTACTCGATGGCCCGGTCGAGGCCCTCCCAGCCGGCGCCCAGACCGAAGGCGGCGACCATGAGCCGGGTGTAGCCGAACACCTGCTGGGCCTGGACCAGGCCCTTGCCCTCGACCCCGCCGATGAGGTTGTAGACCGGCACGTGGACGTCATCGAGGAAGAGCGCGGCGGTGTTGGAGAGGCGCAGGCCGTGCTTGTCCTCCGGCGGAGCCGAGGTGAAGCCCGGGGTGTCCTTGGCCACGACGAACCAGGTCGGCCCGGCGTCGGTCTTGGCGAGGATCGTCGTGTAGTCGGCGATCGAGCCGTTGGAGATCCACTGCTTCTTGCCGTTGATGACGTATTCGACGATCTCGCCGTCGTCATTGCGGACCGCGGTCGCGGTCGTCTCCAGCGCGCCGAGGTCGGAACCGGCCTCGGGCTCGGTGGCGCCGTAGGCGAAGACGACACCCTCACGGGCGATCGCGCCGAGCCAGTCGTTCTTCTGCTCCTCGGTCGCGCCGACGACGATCGGGTCGGAGCCGAGGAAGGTCGCGAACACCGCGGTGCCCAGGCCGAGGTCCTTGCGGGCCATGAGCTCGCAGATCCGGTAGGAGTCGAAGGCCCCGCCGTCCATGCCGTCGTAGGCCCCGGGGATGAAGGCCGCGGTGACACCGAGCTGCTCGGGGTCGGACATCATCCGGACGATGTCCTCGGGGCAGCGGTCCTCGTGGTCGAGGTCGAGCTGCAGTTCGGGGGAGAGCGCCGACCCGACGAAGTCGTCGAGGGTTTCGAGCATGAGGTTGAGCGTTTCCAGATCCAAGCCTGCGCCGAGGGCGTGTGAGGGGGTCTGGGCGGTGTCGGTCATGTCGATCCTTCGGGGCGTGGACGGGCGGGTGGACGGTCGTGGGTGGACGGCATACGGGGGTATGCCGTGTGGTCGCCTCAGGCGGTGGCCTCCGCGGCGGCGTCGACGAGGTCGGGACGGACCGATCGCAGGAGCACCTCGGCGACGTCGGTCACCTGGACACCTGCGGCGCTGCCCTCCTGCTGACGCTGTGCGACGCCGTCGGAGAGCATGGTGATGCAGAAGGGGCAGGCGGCCGCGACGATGTCGGGCGTCGTCGCGAGTGCCTCGTCGGCTCGGTTCTGGTTGATCCGCGTGCCGAGGTTCTCGTCCATCCACATCCGTGCGCCGCCGGCGCCGCAGCAGAACGAGCGTTCCCGGTTGCGGGGCATCTCCTGGACGCGCGCGCCGGGCACGGCACCGAGCACCTCGCGGGGGGCGGCGAAGATCCGGTTGTGCCGGCCGAGGTAGCAGGGGTCGTGGTAGGTGACCGCCGCGTCGACCCGCTGGATCGGGGTGAGCTTCTTCTCGGCGACGAGCCGGGCGAGCAGCGTCGTGTGGTGGACGACCTCGTAGTGCCCACCCACCTGCGGGTATTCGTTGGCCAGCGTGTTGTAGCAGTGGGCGCAGGTGACGACGATCCGCTTGGCGCCGGCCTCGTTGAGGACCTCGACGTTCTGCATCGCGAGCATCTGGAAGAGGAATTCGTGGCCCATCCGCCGGGCCGGGTCACCCGTGCACGACTCGGCCTCGCCGAGGACCATGAACTCGACGCCGGCCTCGTGCAGGAGCGTCGCGACCGCCCGGGCGGTCTTCTTGGCGGTGTCGTCGAGGGCACCCGCGCAGCCCACCCAGTAGAGGTAGTCGATGTCGTCGGGGATCTTCTCGCCCTCGTAGACCCGGATCTCGAAGTCGAGTTCCTCGGCCCATTCCAGCCGCTTGGTGCGGCCCAGGCCCCACGGGTCGCCGGCGTGCTCGACGTTGTTGAGCATGATGCCGGCCTCTTCGGGGAAGGCCCCCTCCATGAGCACCTGGTAGCGGCGCATGTCGACGATGTGGTCGACGTGTTCGATGTCGACGGGGCACTGCTCGACGCAGGCGCCGCAGGTCGTGCACGACCACAGCATGTCGAAGGGGATGGCGCCGGTGCCGTGGATGCCGTGCTCGCCGACGGAGGCGTTCTCGTCGCCCTCGGGGCCGACGAGGGGGCGCTCGGCCTCGGCGATGGCGGTGGCCGCGAGGCCCGCGGTGACCACCTCGCCGTCCTCGCCCTTCGCGGCCATGATGTAGGGCGCCTTGGCGAGCGCGTGGTCGCGCAGGCCCATGATGAGGACCTTGGGGGACAGCGGCTTGTCGGTGTTCCAGGCCGGGCACTGGCTCTGGCAGCGGCCGCACTCGGTGCAGGTCGCGAAGTCGAGCAGGCCCTTCCAGGTGAAGTCCTCGACCTTGCCGACACCCATGACGTCGTCGTCGCCCGGGTCCTCGAAGTCGATCTTCTTCCCGGCCCAATAGACCGGCTCGAGCGCGCCCAGGGCCCGCGGGCGGCGGGCGTAGGCGACGTTGGGGATCGAGGCGAAGATGTGCATGTGCTTGCTGTAGGTGACGAACACCGTGAAGCCGAGCAGCACTGCGAGGGACAGCAGGAGGAAGACGGTCTCCCACACCTCGAGGTTGGTCTTGGGCAGGATCGAGGCGAACCACTGCGAGGCGAAGGCGCCGTGCAGGAAGCCCATCTTGTCGGCGTTGGCCGGGTCGTGGAGCTCCTGCGCGTTGATGGAGGCGCCCCGGTAGGCCAGGAGGGTCCACACGACGTTGAAGATCATGAACAGGACGAACCAGGCCGGGCCGATGTGCGAGCCGAAGAAGCGGCTCTTGCGGCCGAGGTTCTTCGGGGCCTGCTGGATGCGCAGGATCGTGAAGACGACCAGGGCCGCGACGCACAGGAGCGCGAAGAGGTCCTCGAAGAAGCCGAACCAGGCATAGTTGCCGAGTACCGGGATCTGGAAGTCCGCCTTCACCAGGCCGAAGAAGGCCTCGACGATGGTGAAGAGCAGGACCATGAAGCCCCAGAAGACGAAGAAGTGGGCGATGCCCGGCACCGTCCACCGCAGCAGCTTGCGCTGACCGGCAACCTCGGAGACCTCGGCCTTGACCGCCTCTGAGGTGTCGAGTTGGCGGTCCGCGAGCGGCTGGAAGCGCTTGCCGAGTTGGACGAGGAAGAACAGTCTGCGCCCGGCGATCCCCAGGCACACGACGGTCATGAGCAGGCCCAGGATCAACCGGACAGCCATCAGGGGGACTCCTTCGCCGCGGCGGTAGAGGGCGGTAGAGGGGAGAGGACGGCGGGCGGTGCCGGGGGTATGCCGCCGGCACACCCCCGGCCGCGCGTCAGCCCTTGCGCTTGCCGACCTCGTCGACGAGCGCCGGCAGCACCTTGTGCAGGTCCCCGACGACGCCGAAGTCGGCGATCTGGAAGAGCGGTGCCTTGGCGTCCTTGTTGACCACGACGATCGTCTTGGAGGACTGCATGCCCGCCCGGTGCTGGATGGCCCCGGAGATCCCGGCCGCGAGGTAGAGCGAGGGCGCGACGGTCTTGCCGGTCTGGCCCACCTGCAACTCGTGCGGCGCCCAGTGCTGGTCGGTGACGGTGCGGGAGGCTCCGACGGCCGCGCCGAGCGCGTCCGCGGTCGTCTCGATGACGGCGAAGCCCTCCTGCGAGCCGACGCCGCGGCCACCCGCGACGACGAGCGCGGCATCGGTGAGCTCGGGCCGGCCGGTGGAGACCTTGGCCTCGCGGGAGGTGACCTTGGCGCCCTTGGCGCCCTCGCTCACCGCCACGGAGACGGACTCGACGGCAGCCGACGCCGGAGCGGGCTCGGCCGAGGTGGCGTTGGGCCGCATGGTGACGACCGCGGGGCCGCGCACCACCTGGCTGCGAGCCAGCCACCGGCCGGCGAAGACCGACTGCGTGCCCACGACGGCACCGCCGTCGAGGGCGACCGAGACGGCGTCGGTGATGATGCCCGAGTCCAGACGCACGGCCACCCGGGCCGCGACATCCTTGCCCTCGGGGCTGCTCGTCGCGAGGATCGCGACCGGGCTGGACGCCTGGGCGATCTGCACGACCGCTTCGGCCTTGGGCAGCGACAGGTATTCGCCGGCTCCGGGGGCGTCCACGGTATAGACCTTCGTCGCACCGTATTCACCGAGCTGGGCGACGACGGCGTCGTCGGCTGCGCCGAAGACGACGGCGGCCGGCTCGCCCAGGGCACGTGCTGCCGTGAGCAGTTCGAGGCTGGGCTTGCGGACGCCGGCCGCGGTGGTCTCGGCGAGAACGAGGACTTCCGACACGATGGTTCTCCTAGGTTCGGTCTGCCGTGGGGATCAGATGAAGCCGCGTCCGGCGAGGAAGTCGGCGAGCTGAGCTGCGCCGGTGCCGTCGTCGTTGACGATGGTCCCTGCGGCGCGGGCCGGCGTGGGGGAGACGTCAATGGTCTTCGTCGCGGCGGCGGCCAGTCCCACCTGCGCGGCCGAGACGCCGAGGTCGGCGAGCGAGAGCGTCTCGATGGGCTTCTTCTTCGCGCCCATGATCGCCTTGAAGGCCGGGTAGCGGGCCTCACCGGTCTGGTCGGTCACCGAGACGACCGCGGGGAGGGCGGCGCTCACCCGCTCGCTCGCGGCGTCGGAGTCGCGACGGATCGAGACGGTGCCGCCGTCCACGGCGAGCTCGCCGGCGAAGGTCGCCTGGTTGAGGCCGAGGCGGTCGGCGACCATCGAGGGCACGACGGAAAGTTCCGCGTCGGTCGAGGCCATGCCCGCGAGGACGAGGTCGACCCTGCCGATCTTCTCGATCGCCTTGGCGATCACGAGTGAGGTGGACAGGGCGTCCGAACCGTGAATGGCGTCGTCCAACACGTGGACACCCTTGTCGCCGCCGATCGCGAGGGCCTTGCGCAGACCCTCGGTCGCCTTGGCCGGACCGACCGTGAGGAACACGACCTCGGAGGCAACACCCTTCTCCTGCAACTGTGCTGCCTGCTCGACGGCATACTCGTCGAGCTCGGAGAGGCGACCTTCGACGGCCGCGCGGTCGACCGTGAGGTCGGCGGCGAACTTCCAGGTCGCGGTGGGTTCGGGGACGTATTTCACGAGGACGACGGTCTTCATGCGTGACTAACCTGCCTTATGTGGGTGCGGTAGGCGACGTTCAGGGTCGAGCCTGCCAGAGTTGACGAATACGGCAAGTGGGCAATAGGTCCCCTACCGGTCAGTAGCCTCCCGCGGCCGGTTCCCTTGTGCGGCGCGCCGACTCGCGATGGGGTCACTCGCGGCCAGTCTGGGTGGGAGTCGTCGGCCCCTCGTCGGCGTGCCGGTAGTGCTCACGGAGGTATTCGTCGTCGACCTCATGGCGGACCGCGCTCACCGGTGCGGCATCCACCGGTGGGACGTGTCCCGGACCGGCCGCGCCGACCGCGATCGTCGCGCGTCCCTTCTCCCGTGAACGTCGTTCGAGGTATGCCGCAAGGCTCGTGACGCCGTAGTTGACGAGGATGTAGATGACGGCGATGACCAGGTAGGCCGGCACGGGATTGCCGTAGGCGGAGCCGATCTGGTCACTCGCACGCAGCATCTCGAAGTAGGTGGCCGCGACGAAACCGATGGCTGTGTCCTTGAGGACGACGACCATCTGGCCGACGAGGGCCGGCAGCATCGCCGTGATCGCCTGGGGCAACTCGACCAGCCGCAGGGTCTGGTTGTGGGAGAGGCCGATCGCCAGCCCGGCCTCGCGCTGTCCCTTGGGCAGGCTGCCGACCCCGGAGCGGATGAGCTCGGCGACGACCGCGCCGTTGTAGAGGGTGAGGCCGGTGACGACGGCGACGAGGGGCGCCTGCGCGCCGAGCTTGAGGGTGAAGACTCCCAAGGTGTAGGTCGTGAGCATCATGACGAGCACGGGCACCGCCCGGAAGAGCTCGACGACCCCCGTGCTCACCCACCGGACGGCCGCGACCTGGGAGAGACGACCCAGGCCGAAGACGACACCGAAGATGCCGGCGAGGACCATGGAGATCGCCGCCGCCTTGAGGGTGTTGCCGAGCCCGGGGAGGATGTAGTTCACCCAGACCTCCGCCTTGGTGAAGGGCTGCCACTTCGCGGCGGCGAAGTTGCCCTTCTCGGCGAACCGGGAACCCATCCAGGCCAACAGCGCGATCGCGAGGACGACGCTCACGGCGGCGATCACCCGGTAGCGGGCCCGGGCCTTGGGCCCGGGGTGGTCGAACAGGACCGAGCTCATCGCTTCACCGCCAGCTTCTCGGACAGCCGGGTGGTGAGCAGCCCGACCGGCAGGGTGAGGACGACGAAGCCGATGGCGACGACGGCAACCATGGGCAGGAGCAGGTCGATGCGGTCGTCGATGACCTGCTTCATCACCCGGGAAATCTCCGCGACGCCGATCGCCGTGGCGATGGTCGTGTTCTTGGTGAGCGCGATGAGGGTGTTGCCGAGCGGGGTGATCGAGCCGCGGAAGGCTTGGGGCAGGAGCACCTCGGTGAGGCTCTGCCCGAAGGTGAGCCCGATCGAGCGAGCAGCCTCGGCCTGTCCGGTCGGGATGGTGTTGACCCCGGAACGCAGCGCCTCGCAGACGAATGCCGCGTGATACCAAGACAATCCGATGATGGCCCAGATGATGTTGTTGCGGGCGATGTCCTCGCTGAAGGACATCCCCAGGTTGACGACGAAGCCGATGTTGCAGAAGACGATGATGAGGGTGAGCGGGGTATTGCGCACGACGTTGACGTAGAGCGCGCCCAGCTTGTTGAGGAACGGCACCGGCGACACCCGCATGACCGCGACGACCGTGCCGAGGACGAGCGCCCCGATCGCGGCGGACACGGTGAGCAGGATGGTGAGGCCGAACGCGCCGAGGATGTTGTAGTGCGAGAACAGCTCGCCCATCCGGTCGCTCCTCTCGTGCGGGGTGGCCGTGCGGTATGCCGCCCGCTGCGGTGAGCGGGCGGCATACCTGCGTGGGGTCAGCTGCAAGCAGCAGGCGTCGGCGGGTTGCCGGCACCCGGCTTGTAGCCCGCCGGGCCGAAGTACTTGTCGACGGCCTTCTGCCATTCACCGCTGGAGATGTACTTCTTGAGCACGTCGGTCACCTGGGTGCAGAAGGCGGTGTCGCCCTTCTTGAGCCCGACGCCGTAGTTCTCCGTCGAGAAGGTTTTGCCGACGACCTTGAGCTGACCCTTGTTGGCGTCCTGCGCGGCATACCCCGCGAGGATCGTGTCGTCCGTGGTGAGGGCGTCGACGTTCTTGGCCTTGAGTGCATCGACACACAACGAATAGGTGCCGTATTCCTGCAGGTTGACCCCCGGGACCTTCTTCTGCAGGTTGCTCGCCGACGTCGAGCCGGTCACCGAGCACAGCTTCTTGCCCGCCAACGAGTCCGGACCCGTGATCGAGGTGTCGTCGGCGCGCACGAGCAGGTCCTGGCCGGCGATGAAGTAGGGCCCGGCGAAGGAGACCTTCTCCTTGCGGGCATCGGTGATCGAGTAGGTGCCGACGACGAACTTCACCTGGTCGGACTGGATGAGGGTCTCGCGCTGCGCGGAGATCGCCTCGGTGAACTCCGGGGTGCCGAGGTTGAGTTCCTTGGCGATGTAGCGGGCCAGGTCGACGTCGAATCCGGTGTAGTCCGAACCCGATTTCAGGCCCAGGCCCGGTTGGTCGTACTTCACGCCGATCTTGACGGTGGAGCCGCCACTGCCGCTTGTGCCGCTGCTCCCGCCGCAGGCGGCCACGCCCAGTGCGGTGGCCGCGGCCACGGCCGCGACGATGATGCGTGAGAACCTCATGTCGTTCCTCCTGTGTGGTGCTTCGGTCGGGTGGTTTCCTTCGTGGGGTCCGCCTGTCCGCGGCCGGTTCAGTGGGTGAGGATCTTTCAGTGGGTGAGGATCTTGGAGAGGAAGTCCTTCGCGCGGGCCGAGCGCGGGTTGGTGAAGAACTCGTCCGGGGTCGCCACCTCGACGATCTCCCCGTCGGCCATGAAGACGACCCGGTTGGCGGCCCGCCGGGCGAAACCCATCTCGTGGGTGACGACGATCATCGTCATCCCCGAGCGGGCGAGTTCGGTCATCACGTCGAGCACCTCGTTGACCATCTCGGGGTCCAGGGCCGAGGTGGGCTCGTCGAAGAGCATGACCTTGGGCTCCATCGCGAGGCTGCGCGCGATGGCCACTCGTTGCTGCTGACCCCCGGACAACTGGGCCGGGAATTTGCCGGCCTGCGCCTGGACTCCGACGCGTTCGAGGAGCTCCTTGGCCTTGGCCTCGGCCTGTGCCCGAGGCTTCTTGCGGACCTTGATCGGCCCGAGGGTGACGTTGTCGAGGATCGTCTTGTGCGCGAAGAGGTTGAACGACTGGAAGACCATGCCCACGTCGGAGCGCAGGTCGGCCAGCGCCTTGCCCTCCTCGGGCAGGGGCTTGCCGTCGACGGTGATCGAGCCGGACTCGAAGGTCTCCAGCCGGTTGATCGTGCGGCACAGAGTGGACTTCCCCGAGCCGGAGGGGCCGAGCACGACCACGACCTCGCCCTTGCCGACGGTGAGGTCGATGTCGCGGAGCACGTGCAGGTCGCCGAAGTGCTTGTTGACCCCCGTGATGACGACCATGGGTGGGCGCGTGGTCTGCGCGGCGAGCGGGGCCTCGTCGCCCTCGGCGAGTCGGCCGGCCTCCGAGGCACTCGGTACGTCGGTCATGGCCCTCCAACCTAACGTGCGGCCCGCGATCGGCGGCAAACCCGAGACCGGAAAGTAATCGACAACGGATACGAGAAAATCGAACGACCTGGGGCGGAAGCTCGGCGGCGACGCTGCGCCGCAACCAGGAAGTCCTGCGGGTGGGCAGAGCCCAGCCCTCGTCGGGCGGGTCGGACAGCGTGTCCGGGCGCCCGATGGGCCAGACTTACGCCGACGGCAGGGGTGGGGCGGTGAAGGGAGTGCCGTGTCCGATCCACAGGCACCGGGAGCAGCTTGGAGCGCGCCCTCCCCGGCACGCATTGCCGCGCGCGAGGCAGCGGTGGACGTGCTGTGCGCTGCCGAGCTCGCCCACGTCGTCGACCTCGTCCTGTGGACCGAGCCCGTCGACGGTGTGGCGACGGCGCACGCCGCCAGCCATCTCGGCCGGGTCCGGCTGCGGGCCGACGGACGACACGAGGTGCTCTCCGGCGTCGACCCGATGCCCTCGGAGGACCCCATGGCCTTCCTGCCCTATGCCTCCGAGCTCGCCGACCCGTCGCCGGACTCGTCGCTGCGTAACGCCTATCCCTATGCCGCGGCGCGGGTGACCTCGTTCTTCGGCTGCCCCGAGCGCAGCCCCGACCTGGCGATCGTCCACTCCCCGCGCCACTACTTCCCCGACGAGGGCGGGCACCTGGGCGAGCACGGCTCGCTCGACGTCATCCAGTCCCGGGCGCCGTTGCTGCTCGCCGGAGCCGGGATCCGGCGACTCGGCCTGCTCGACGCACACGCCCGGCTCGTCGACGTGGGTCCGACCCTCGCCCTGCTCGCCGGGGTCCCGGCCGGGGACCTCGTCGACGCCACAGGTGACCCGCTCGACGGGCGGGCGCTCACGGCATACCTCACGGGGGAGTCCCCCCGCGCGGTCGTGGGCATCCTCTGGGACGGGGCGCACTGCTCGGATCTGCTCCATCTCGCGCAGACCGGCGAACTGCCCGCGGTCGCCCGCCTGCTCGAGCGGGGTCTGGCCCTGCGAGGTGGGGCTGTTGCCCAGTTCCCGTCGGTCACCCTCACCAACCACACATCGATCCTCACCGGCGTCGGGCCCGGTCGGCACGGGGTCATGGGCAACGTCTACGTCGACCGGACGACGGGGGAGCGGGTCGTCCCCAACGACGAGACGACCTGGCACCGTTCGGCGGAGTGGTTGCGGCCCTCGGTCCGCACCGTCTTCGAGCTCGTCGAGGCGGTGGGCGGGCGCACGGCGTGCATCGACGAGGCGATCGACCGGGGGGCGAGCTATTCGACGATGGGTCTCGTGCGGGCCGCCGGATCCGAGCGCGGCGCCGGTGGCCTGGGCGATCGGATGCCAGACCCGAAGGCATCGCCGTTCGTCCGCGACCGGGCCCTGCTCGAGGACCCCTACTTCCGGTGGGGCGTCTCTGCCGACGACATGGGGCTCGCGCAGATCCGCGAGCTGTATGCCGGTGGGCTGGCTCACGCGCCGCGACTCACCTGGTGGGCCAACGTCGTCACCGACGCGGGCCACCACGCGGGCGGTCCACGATCCGGCCCCGCCCGAGAGGCGTTGCGGCAGAGCGATGCCCGGCTCGGGGTCTTCCTCGACCTGCTCGACCAGCGAGGGGATCTCGACGAGGTGGCCTTCGTCCTCACCGCCGACCACGGCTTCGAGGGTGCCGATCCCTCGTGCCTGGGCTCGTGGCGTGCGGCGCTCGACTCGCTCGGGGTGCCCTACCGCGACGAAGGACCGGGCTTCGTCTACTTCAGCTGACCGATCGTGCGGCCAGCTCGTCGCGGCCAGCAGCGAAGGCACGATGGTTGATCTCCACGTGGGCTGCCTTGACCCGACGGTCGAGGACGGCCGCCCACTCGGTCTCCGGGAGGCCGAGCAGGGTGGAGAGCGCTCCGAGGAGGACGACGTTGGCCACGTGCTTGTTGCCCAGCTCGTCGGCGACCCGCGCCCCGTGGACCCACACGAGACGGGCTCCGGCGAAGAGCGACTCGATCTCGGCGTCGTCCGGGTAGTGCGCCCCACCGGTGATCACGGTGATCGGCTCGATCGCGTAGTCGTTGACGAGCACCGTGCCGCCCGGGCGCAGGAGCGCGGCATACCGGGCGGCCTCCATCTTCTCGAAGGCGACGAGCACGTCCGCCCCACCGGCCGGGATGATCGGCGAGTGGACGAGCGGCGCCCATCGCACGTGCGAGACGACGCTGCCGCCCCGCTGCGACATCCCGTGGACCTCGGCCTTCTTCACGTCATAGCCCGCACGCATGCCGAGCTCGGCCAGGACGTTGCTCGCGAGGATCGTCCCCTGGCCGCCGACCCCGACCAGGGCGAGGTTGATCTGCGCGGGCAGGTGAGTGGGTTGCTCAGACATGGCTGGGCACCTGGGACTTGAACAGGATCGCGTCTCTCGGGCAGACCTGGGCGCAGATCTCGCACCCCGTGCACAGGACCGGATCGATGAGGGCAAGAGGCCGGTGGGTCCGCGCGTCGAGTTCCTCGGACTTGAGGATGGCGGGGCAGCCGATCCGGAAGCAGATCGTGCAGCCGTTGCAGTGGTCGGTGACCGACAGGGGCAGGTATGCCGCCTTTGCCGCCGGCAGCAGTGCGCACTCCTGCTGGGTGATGAGGACGGCGGGGCCGTCCTGGGCCAGCCAGGCCTTGAGCTGCTTCTCCAGTGCCTTGACGTCGTAGGACGGGATGGTCGCGACCCGCTCCGGCGGGAAGCCCAGCGCCCGGACGATCTGCTCGATGTCGACCTCGACGGTCTCCTGTCGCTGGAGCGTGTGACCGGTGCCGGGATTGTCCTGGTGGCCGGTCATCCCGGTGATCCGGTTGTCCATGATCACCGTGACGACGTTGCTGCGGTTGTAGAGGACGTTGAGCAGGGCGGGGATTCCGCTGTGGAAGAAGGTCGAGTCCCCGATGACCGCGACATGCCGACCGGGGTCTCCCGCGCGGGCACCGCCGTGGGCGACTCCGATGCTCGCACCCATACAGCCGGCGGTGTGCAGGGCCTCGAGCGGCTTGGCCATGCCGAGCGTGTAGCACCCGATGTCGCCGTTGACCGTGACCCCCAGCTTGTGCAGGACGTAGAACGAGGATCGGTGCGGGCAGCCGGGGCACAGCGACGGCGGCCGCGGTGCGATGTCGACGGCGACGAGGGGGAGGAGGGTGGGGAGGGTATGCCGCTCGGCCGGCTGCGCCGGGACCGCCTCGGCGGGTCCGGCAGCCGGCTGTTCGCCTTGCTCCGGTGAGGGGAGTAGACCGGCCGCGACGGCCGCCCTGCGCACCGAAACGGGGTCGAGTTCGCCGATGAGCGGGAAGACCGACTTGGTCTGCGGATAGATCGGCGGCACAGCAGGCTCGTGGAGCCGGATACCCATGAGCCGCAGCTGGTCCTCGACGAACGGGTCGAGCTCCTCGAGGACGACGAGCCTCTCCACGCTCGCGGCGAAGTCGGCGACCAGCCGTCGCGGCAGCGGATAGACCATGCCGAGCTTGAGGATGCTCGCCTCGGGGAAGACCTCGCGGGCATAGTGGTAGGCGACCCCGCTCGCGACGATCCCGAGCGAGGAGTCGCGCCGCTCGGCGACGTTGAAGGGGAAGGTCTCCGCGAACTCGGCGAGTTCGCCGATCCGGCGTTCCAGCGCCGGCCGTCGGGCGCGCGCATTCGCCGGGGCCATGTCGTATTTCGCCGTATTGCGCACGTAGGCCGGTGGCACCGGCATGCTCCGGCGCAGCTCGCCGACCTCGACGGGTGAACTCGTGTGGCACACCCGGGTGGTCGGCCGCAGGAGCACGGGGGTGTCGAAGCGTTCGCTGAGGTCGAAGGCCGCGACCATGAGGTCGTGGCAGTCCTGGGCGTCGGCCGGATCCAGGCAGGGGACCCGCGCCCAGCGGGCGAAGAACCGGTTGTCCTGCTCGTTCTGCGAGGAGTGCAACGACGGGTCGTCGGCACTCACGACGACGAGCCCGGCCTCCACCCCGGTCATCGCCACCGACCAGAAAGAGTCGGCGGCGACGTTGAGCCCGACGTGCTTCATCGTCGCGAACGCCCGACGCCCCGCGTATGCCGCGCCGATCGCCACGTCGAGGGCCACCTTCTCGTTGGGTGACCACTCGGCATACACGTCGGGGTAGGGGGCGAACTCCTCGAGGATCTCGGTGCTCGGCGTGCCCGGGTAGCCCGCGCCGACGACGGCGCCCGCCTCCCACGCCGCGCGGGCGATGGCCTCGTTCCCGGACAGCAGACGACGCATGGTGGTCCTCCTCGACCTGGCCCGAGGATCGCCCGGGCACCGCTCCCACGGTCACCTGGGGGCGACGCGGCGGCCAGTGGCTTTGGTCCCCCGGTCGGTCCGCCCGCCCGACCGGGTTCCGCCGAGCGGGAAGTCGGGGGTCCCGGTCGGGCGAGGTCCAGGGCCAGATGGGACGATCACCCCACGTTTCCGCGCCCCGGCCGGGGTCGACTCGAGGAGGAGCCGCATGACCACGCCGACACAGCCGCGGATGTTCCCGGCGCAGCAGCCGCCCCCCGGACCCTGGGACGCCTTCTACCCGGCCGACTGTCCGCGCGACGTGCCGGTGCCGGACGAGTCGTTGTGGCGGGCGCTCGAACGCAATGCGGTGGAGCGTCCCGACGAGACGGGGTTGGCCTTCCTGGGCCGCACGTGGACCTGGCGGCAGCTCAAGGAGGACGCCGAGGCGCTGGCCGCAGGGCTGCAGGGCCTCGGGCTGGGTCGGGGCGACCGGGTCGTGCTGTTCATGCAGAACTGCCCCCAGTTCGTCATCGCCTTCTACGCCACCATCAGAGCCGATGCCGTCGTCGTGCCGGCCAACCCGATGTACCGGGCGGTCGAGGTGGCCCACTACGTCGCCGACAGCGGGGCGAAGATCGGGATCGCCTCCTCCGACATCGCCGCGGAACTCGTCGGCGGCTCGGCGCTCGCGGCCGAGCAAGGCGCCGGGCTGGAGCACCTGGTCGTCTTCGACCTCGCCGACGGAATGCCCGCGGATCCCGCCGAGATCGCACCGCCGACCGACGCCTGGCCCCAGGCGTGGCGCGACTGGCTGCTGGCCAGGCCCTCCCGGCTCGACTCCGCGACCGTCGCGGTCCATGCCTGGGACGAGGTCTGCCGCCCCGGCGCTGCGCCCGCCGGAGACGTGGTGAGCCTGGGCGACGACCTCGCCCTGATCGGCTACACGAGCGGCACGACAGGCGTGGCCAAGGGCTGCATGCAGCCCCACCGCACCCTTGGCCACCAGCAGATCTGCGCCGGCTACTGGACCGACATGCACGAGCTGGACCGCTGCCTCGTGGTCGTCCCGATGTTCCACATCACCGGCCTCACCATGGGGATGCTCGGCTCCGTCGCCAACGCGGCTGCCATCGTCGTGCTCCCCCGGTGGGACCGGGGGATCGCCTCTTCGGTGATCGCCGCTCAGGGGGTCACCCACTGGCCGAACATCCCCACGATGGTCATCGACCTGCTCTCCTCGCCCGACCTGGACTCCTACGACCTGTCCAGCCTCGTCTACGTCGGCGGGGGAGGAGTCGCGATGCCGCAGGCGATCGCGACGAAGCTGCAGGAGAGCTTCGGCCTGGAATACCTCGAGGGCTATGGGCTCACCGAGTCCTGTGCCGCCGCCATCCAGAACCCGCGCGGCGGGCCGCGACGCGGCCACCTCGGGGTGCCGTTCATGGGAGTCGACGTGCGGATCCTCGACACGGGGACCCTCGCCGAGGCGCCGACCGGCGAGGTCGGCGAGATCGCCCTGCACGGGCCGCAGGTGACGACCGGCTACTGGAACCTCCCGCAGGCGAGCGCGGCCGCCTTCGTCGAGATCGACGGCAAGAGCTTCTTCCGCACCGGTGATCTGGGGGCGATGACTGCCGACGGCTACATCACGCTGGCCGACCGGCTCAAGCGGATGATCAACGCGAGCGGCTTCAAGGTCTGGCCCGCCGAAGTGGAGAACATCCTCTACGGCCACCCGGCCATCCAGGAGGTCTGCGTCATCCACGCCCACGACCCCTACCGCGGGGAGACGGTCAAGGCCGTCGTCGTGCCCAAGCCGGAGTTCCGCGGCAGGGTCACCGAGCAGGAGATCATCGACTGGGCGAAGGACCAGATGTCGGCCTTCAAGTACCCGCGCCAAGTCGAGTTCGTCGACGAGCTGCCGCACAGCGCGGCCGGCAAGCTCATGTGGCGCTTCGTCCAGGACGCTCAGGACGCCAAGGACGCGCCCGTCTCCGCGGGTCCGGCATAGCGGGTCGCTGCGGCGAAGGTGCGCTGGCAGGCGTGTGCGTCGGCCGTGGGGCGGCTGGGGCTTGAACCCAGGACCGACGGATTATGAGTCCGCTGCTCTGACCGGCTGAGCTACCGCCCCGGATCGCACGAGCCTATCGGCTCCCGGGGCGTGGGTCGTCGGGCGCTCGTCCGCTGCCGGGTCGAGTCCGCCAAGCGCGGATAGGGGGTCGGAACTTCGAGAGAGTGTGCACCGGTGGGCGGTGCGCACTCTCACGAATTCGACCCCCCTGGTCCCGCTTTCGATGCCTGTCGATGCCTGTCGATGCCTGTCGGCAGGCCGCCGGTTCACAGCGCACTCGCAGGTCGAGGCAATCGCGGGCACAGTGCCGAGCCGGAACGTGAGAGTCGTCGGAGTCGAGCCCTAGGTCGCGCACGTACGGCCAGGGTCTGGGAAGAGACTCCCGAGCGTGAAGGAGCCGGCCATGCGTTTCACCTCGATGAGCACGATGGGCGTCGCATTCGCGGCCCACTCCGGACTTGCGCCGGGCGGCACCGTCGTGGTCCAAGCCCGCGAAGGCCTCCCTCGTCCGCGCGCGGCAGCACGGCCCGCCCGGCACCTCGATCTGCGGCTCATCGAGCGCCCCGACCGGCAGTCCGGGCCGTTCGTCCGGCGCTGGTTCGTGGGGCTCGTGGGGCGCCGCCGCGGGTAGCTGCTGGCATCATGGGCATTCACAGCTTCCGCACAGGTGACTGACCGAAGCTGTTGACACGCCCGGGGGACGCTGTGGCCACCATCGACCAGAAGGAGTCGCCATGCGTCACCAGACCATCGTCACCGCAACGGCAGCCCTCGTCACCGCGGGTGCGCTCGCGCTCGGCGGATCCGCGCTCGCCCGGGCCGGGACGACCGACGGCGCCGTGGCCCTGGCCAGCGCCACGACCACGGCCAACCCGAGCTCGACCGCCGACCCCGGAGCGGCCGCTGGTGCCAGGGGCCGCGGTCAGGGGCTCGGCCGGGACCTCGCACCCGGGCAGGTGAAGGAGAAGCTCAAGGACCTCGTCGCCGCGCACGGCATCGCCGGCGACGTCGCCGTCCGCGTGACCCAGGCCGCGACCACCAAGGAGCCCACGGCATACCTCTTGCGGGTGTGGAAGGCGGACGACGGCACCTTCCGGGCCCACATGGTGCGCCCGGACGGCACCCGGATCGTCCTGGTCATCGACAAGGACTACGCCGTCACTTCGGTGAAGGACGCCCCCGCGGCAGCCGGCCGCGGGCCCCGCGCCGGCTCGCAGCCCGCGCCCACGAGCGGTTCCGCCCCGACCAGCTGAGGCCCGCCGCTTCCGTCCTGGTTGCGACGCCTGGTGCGGGAGTGGTGTTTGGGGCACAATAGGACACACGTGACGGGGCGGGCGGCGAGCAGCCGTCCGCCTCGCCGGTCACGGGGTGAGCAACCGGCACCCGCACGAGCGAGCACGTTGGGGAAGACGTCCCTCGCACGTGAGGAGTTACCGGATGTCTGTCTCCGCGTCCCGGACCGTGACGCGTGGGGTCGTGTTCGTCCACTCGACCCCCACTGCGTTGTGCCCGCACATCGCCTGGGCGCTGGAATCGGCGCTCGGCCAACCCGTCGCGCTCGACTGGACGATCCAGCGGGCCGGCGCCCGCATGGTCCGCACCGAACTCTCGTGGAGCGGCGAGCCGGGGACGGGGGCCCGACTCACCAGCGCCCTGCGCGGCTGCGGCAACATCCGCTTCGAGGTGACCGAGGAGCCCAGCGCCGGGACCGACGGCTCGCGGTGGTCCTCCACCCCGACCCTCGGCGTGCACCACACCTGGACCTCCGCCTGCGGCGACGCCGTGGTCAACGAGGACAGGTTGCGCGAGGTCACCGAGACCCACGCCGGAGACCCGTCCATGCTGCGCGCCGCGATCGACGCCCTGCTCGGCGGGCCGTGGGACCGCGAACTCGAGCCCTTCCGGTATGCCGGTGACGGGGCTCCCGTCCGCTGGTTGCACAAGGTGGGCTGAGCGCCCCGGGGAGCCCTCAGACGGTGCGGAAGGCCAAGGCGACGTTGTGTCCGCCGAAGCCGAAGGAGTTGTCCAGCGCGAGCAAGTCGCCCGCGGGCAGCTGCCGGTGTGCGCCGCGGACGACGTCGAGCGAGATCTGCGGGTCGAGCTCGTCGAGGTTGATCGTCGCCGGCGCGATCCGGTGCTCGAGGGCCAGGATCGTGAAGATCGCCTCGAGGGCTCCCGCGGCGCCGAGCAGGTGGCCGGTCATCGACTTGGTCGCGCTCACGGCGATCCCGTCGGTGGCCCCGCCGAAGGCCCGCCGGATCGCGTTGGCCTCGGCGACGTCCCCGACCGGGGTCGAGGTCGCGTGGGCGTTGATGTGGACGACGTCGGACACGCTCGCGCCCGCACTCGAGACCGCCTCGAGCATCGCCCGGGAGGCGCCGGCGCCCTCGGGCTCGGGTGCCGTGATGTGGTGGGCGTCGGCGGACATCCCCACCCCGGCGAGCTCGGCGTAGATCCGCGCACCGCGGGCCACGGCGTGCTCGTAGGACTCGAGGACGACGATCGCGGCACCCTCGCCGAGGACGAAGCCGTCCCGGGCGGTGTCATAGGGGCGCGAGGCCCGCTCGGGGTCGTCGTTGCGGGTGGACAGCGCCTGCATCGCGGCGAAGCCGGCGATCGGCATCGGGTGCACCGCCGCCTCGGTCCCGCCGGCGACGACGACGTCCGCGCGCCCGCTGCGGATGAGTTGGACGGCATAGCCCATCGCCTCGGCACCGGACGCGCAGGCGCTCACCGGCGTGTGGGCACCGGCCCGCGCCCCCAACTCGAGCGAGATCGCGGCGGCCGGGCCGTTGGGCATGAGCATGGGCACGGCCAGCGGGTAGACCCGGCGTGGTCCCTTCTCCTTGAGGGTGTCCCACTGCGAGAGCAGGGTCCACACGCCGCCGATCCCCGAACCGACGGCCACGGCGAGCCGCTCGGGCTCGATGCCGGTGACGCCCGCGTCGGCCCATGCCTCGCGGGCGGCCACGACGGCATACTGCGAGGAGGGATCCAGGCGGCGAGTCTCCACCTTGGCGAGCACTTGGTCGGGCGGGGTGTGGATGGTCGCCGCGAAGGTGACCGGCAGCTCGTAGCGGGCGACCCAGTCGAATTCCATCGGGCGCGCGCCGCTGCGTCCGGCAAGGATCGCCTCCCAGCTCTCGGCGACCGTGCCACCCACCGGGGTGGTGGCGCCGAGGCCGGTGACGACGACGCGGGTGGCGGAGGGGGTGGACATCGGGCTCCTCGAGATTGCTTCGATGGGATATGCCGGCCACCCGGCTGGGTGACCTCGCGGCGGTGGTCCGCCCGCGTGTGGTCTGCCCGGCCGGGTGGCCGTCGAACGCAGGCCCGGATGCGTCGGGCCGGCGGGACGGGGACTCAGCCCTGGGCGGCTGCGATGAAGTCGACGGCGTCGCGGACGGTCTTGAGGTTCTTCACCTCGTCGTCGGGGATGCGGACGCCGAACTTCTCCTCGGCGTTGACGACGATCGTCATCATCGACAGCGAGTCGATGTCGAGGTCCTCGGTGAACGACTTGTCCAGCTCGACCGCCGCGGTGTCGAGCCCGGTCTCCTCGTTGACGATCTCGGCGAGGCCCTCGAGGATCTCCTGCGTGGTGTTGGCCATCTCGGTTCTCTTCCTGTGCTGACCGCGGGGCGGTCGACGGTCTCGGTGTGCCGCGAATGACCCGTCGCAGCCCGGGAATTCTGGGGGTCAGGGCAGCACGACGACCTGGGCGGCATAGACGAGCCCGGCGCCGAAGCCGATCTGCAGGGCCAGTCCGCCGTGCGGGATCTCGCCCTCGCGGAGCATCCGCTCGGTGGCCAGGGGGATCGAGGCGGCGGAGGTGTTGGCCGAGTCGACGATGTCGCGCGCGACGGGGATGCCGGCCGGCAGCTTGAGCTGCTTGATCATCGCGTCGATGATCCGGGCATTGGCCTGGTGGGGGATGAAGGCGTCGAGGTCGTCGGGGGTGATCCCGGCCGCCTCGATCGCCTGGAGCGCGACCGGGGCCATGCTCCACACGGCCCAGCGGAAGACCGACTGGCCGGCCATGGTGAGCCAGGGGAAGCGCGGGTCGGCGACCTCGGCGGCTCCCGCCTCGCCCGCGTCCGGCGCGGGGGCCGCGACCGTCGTGCCGCCCTCGGCTGCGGTTCCGCGGACGTCACCGGTCCGGTCGCGGTATTCCAGCCACGACTCGCTCTGGACGATGGTCTTCCAGTGGGAGCCGTCCGAACCCCAGATGGTCGGGCCGATGCCGGGGGTGTCGGACGGCCCGACGACGGCGGCGCCGGCCCCGTCGGCGAAGATGAAGGCGGTCCCACGGTCGTCGAAGTTCGTGAAGTCGGTGAGCTTCTCCACCCCGACGACGAGGACGAACCGGGCGCTGCCGCCGCGGATCATGTCGTTGGCGAGCGAGATGCCGTGGCAGTAGCCGGCACAGGCTGCGGAGATGTCGAAGGCGACGCAACGCAGGCCCAGGCGGTCGGCGACGATCGGCGCCGCGGCCGGGGTCTGGTAGGGGTGGGTGACGGTCGCGAGGATCACGGCGTCGAGCTGGCCGAGCTCGATGCCCGCCGCCGCGACGGCCTCGCGGGCAGCCGCCTCGGACATCGACACGACGGTGTCCTGCGGGCCACCCCAGCGGCGGGTGACGATGCCCGAGCGCTCCCGGATCCACTCGTCGGAGGAGTCGAGCCGGTCGACGAGCTCGGAGTTGGGCACGATCCGGTCGGGTCGGAAGCCGCCGATCCCCCAGATCCGGGCATGGCGGGCCCCGTCGGCGGCGTGCAACGTGCCGGTGCCCTTGGGCGTCAGGATCGGTTGCGCGTTCATGCCGGCACCCCCCGGGGAGCCATCCGCAGGACGGGCTGACCGGGGGCCACCTCGTCGCCTTCGCGGACGAGCCACTGGCTCAGCCATCCGGAATGCGGCGCGCTCACGTCGATGTCGTCGTGGGCGGTGCGCACGTGGGCCAGGACCGTGCCCGTGGCCACCTGGTCGCCGACCCCCACGGAGCTGAAACGCACGACCCCCTTGGTCGGGGCGATGACCAGGCTCCACTCGGGGTCGGCGGCCGGGTCGGGCCGGTCGCCGTGCTCGGCGATCATCGTCCGCGCCCGATCGAGGTCGCCGGGGGTCTTCACGGCGAGCAACTCGACGCCGGGCATCGCCCGCTTGGCCAGGCCGACCAGGGTGCCCGAGGGCGGAACCTCGATGAGTCCGGTGACGCCCAGGTCGAGCATCGTCTGCATGCACAGGTCCCAGCGGACCGGCGAGCTCACCTGGGTGACCAGCCGGTTGAGCACCTCACGGCCCGTGCGCACGACGTGACCGTCCCGGTTGGAGATGAGCCGGGTGTGCGCCTCACGTGTCGTCATCGCCCGGGCGTATGCCGCGAGCCGCTCGGTGGCCGGTGCCATGTGCTCGGTGTGGAAGGCCCCGGCGACCTGCAGCGGCACGATCCGCGTCTTGGTCGGGGGATCGGCCGCGAGCGCCGCCAACTGCTCGAGGGTGCCGGCGGCGACGACCTGGCCGGCCGCGTTGGCATTGGCCGCGGTGAGTCCGTGCGATTCGATCGCCGCGCGCACCTCGTCGGGATCCCCGCCGAGGATCGCACTCATGCCGGTCGGGGTCGCCTTGCTTGCCTTGGCCATCTGCCGCCCGCGCTCGCGGACGAAGACGAGCGCCTGCTCCGCGGTGATCACGCCGGTGGCCGCAGCCGCGGTGATCTCGCCGACCGAGTGCCCCGCCCCGACGGAGACTTTAGTGAAGCCCTCGGACGGCCGTGGGAACAGCTCAAGGAGGGCGGCCAGCCCGGAGGCGACGATGAGCGGCTGGGCGATCGCCGTGTCGCGGATCGTCTCCGCGTCGGACTCGGTGCCGTGCTCGAGCAGGTCGATGCCTGCGACGGTGGTGAACCACTCCATGCGGTCACGGCAGGACGGCAACTCGAGCCAGGGGGCGAGCAGCCCCGGCGCTTGGGACCCCTGTCCGGGGCAGACGATCGCGAGCACGTTCGTCAGCCTGACATGTCCCCGTGACCTGTTCGTGACCTGAATCCGACCAAGTTCGTGGGGTGAGTTTTGGAGGTTTCCTCCAAAGACGTATGCCGTGTCCCCGTGGCTGCCTCAGTCGTCGCCCGGGATTGTGGTCCGCGACTCCTGGCCGGGGAGGCCGGTCGCGGCGAGGTGCCCGAGGGCGAGGGCGAGCCGCACGGCATACGCGTCGCGTGGGTGGGTGAGGTCGTAGCCGGTGCGCTCGGCGATCCGGCCCAGCCGGTAGCGCACGGTGTTCGGGTGCACGAAGAGCACCCGGGCCGCTGCCTCGAGCCCGGGAGTGTCGAGATAGGCCGTCGCGGTGTCCAGGAGCACGGGGGAGTCGGCAAGTGGCCCGAAGATCCGGTCGACCAGCTGACGGTGGGCTCGGGCGTCGCCGACGAGTACCCGTTCGGGCAACAACTCGTCGGCGGCGACCGGCCGAGGCGCCTGCGGCCACGCGGGTGCGGCGGCCAGTCCGCTGAGGGCGGCGCGGGCCGACCGGCCGGCCGCGAACAGGTGCGGCACCGTGGGCCCCACGACGATCGGGCCGTCACCGAAGAAGGGTGCCAGGGACTGGACCGCAGACGTCGGATCCGGTGGCCCGCCGAGGATGGCGACGAGCCGGCGCCGCTGTACCGCGACGAGGATCTCGGCGCCCGCTCGCGTCGCTGCGCGCCGCAGTTCCTGGACCGCCGCAGCGGTGCTGCCCGACGGCGTGCCGCCGGCGAGCACGGTCACGTGAGTCACGGCGCCCCACCCGAGCGCGGTGGCGCGCGATTGCATCCCGTCGTCGGCCTCGCCGCGCAGCACTGCATCGACGACGAGCGCCTCCAGACGGGTGTCCCAGGCACCGCGGGCCTCGGCGGCCTGGGCGTAGACCTGCGCCGCGGCGAAGGCGACCTCCCGGCTGTAGCGCAGCACACCCTCGCGCAGGGCTTGGCCGTCGGCCGGCTCGGCCAACTCGTGGCCCTGCTCCTCGACGACATCGACGACGGCCCGGACCAGTTCGAGGGTCTGGCTCAAGGTGATCGCCGACGCGAGTTCGCGCGGCGCGGTGGCGAAGACGTCAGCGGTCACCGGCGCGCCGATGGCGGGGTCGGCGAGCCAGGCCACGAAGGCCGCGATGCCGGCCTGGGCGACCAGGCCCACCCAGGAGCGTTCGTCCGGTGGCAGGGCGGCATACCAGGGATGCCGTTCCTCCATCCGGCGCAGCGCGGTCGCCGCGAGCCGGCCGGCCCCGCGCTCGAGCGCGCGACGGGTGCGCGCGCTCGGGGTGCGGCGCGGCCCGACCGGTGTCATCCGGGCAGTCTATTTGTATGCCGCCCACAACCTCCGTCGTGGCTGTCCGTGGGGGCGGGCGAACATGTCGGGGGAGCAGAGTGGTTCAGTGCGGCCGGGTCGACAACAGCCAGCGCTCGAGTTCGGCCGCGCTGGTCGTCCCAACAGGCCGGGCCATGCCGGTGGTGGTCGACCCGAAGCCGAGCAGGCCCAGGGTGGTGAGCGACGCGAGGAAAAGTCGGCGGTTCATCGTTGCCTTCCTTTGGGGATTCCTTCGGGGATGAGGGCGAATTCATCGGGGGACAGGTGCATTCGCGCGGACTCGCGCAGGGCCCCGTAGAGCCTCGGGCAGGTGCGGACCGAATGGAGCGCACCGCGGGCCGTGAGAGTGATGGCATCTGGGCGGGCCCGGAGAGCCCCGTCCGGGTCGTCGTCGACGGGGACGCCGCGCACGACCAGGCCACGGAAGCCCAGGACCGAGGGGGGCTCGCCGATCGGCGTTGTTGCCGTCGGTGCGGTGCGCGCACAGGCGGTGACCAGTCGGCCCAGGGCGGAGTCCAGGCTCCAGGTCGGGTTGGGGCGGCCCGTGTAGAGGTCCGCCTCGGCCACCAGCCCAGGGACGGTCGGCGACTCGGCCGCCCCGGTGGGCCCGGGAGACGGGCCAGCGGGAGACCGTTCCGGGACACCGGGGCGGCAGGCGGTCGTGATCGCGAGGGCGAGCGCGATGACCACGACGCGTGGCGAGCGCCCACCTGCGGTCATTGCACGGTGGTCCGGGCCTCGCCCGGGCCGTAGAAGAACCCGCCCCAGGTCGTGTAAGGGGCTCGGCTGCAGGTGCGTGGATCGGTGATCGGGAGCCCGGCGTTGTCCACGTGCTGGACGGGCGAGCCGCCGATCTTGTGCGAGAAGCAACAGTCGTCGGCCAGGTCAGTGGTCCGCGCATACCAGTGGTAGTCCCAGCCGGGCCAGAGAACCAACGCGACGAAGAGGTTTCCACCCCGGCAGCGGGTCCGGTAGCCGTCCCGGAGGGCAGCCCGCGTCACTTCCGAGACGGTGAGGGCGCCATACATGGTCCCCGACTCTCGGCCCGGTTGCGCGAAGGTGTCGGTGCGCCAATTCGACGCGTAGTTGTAGCAGTTGTTGAGCCCCTGGTGGTCGGGGTTGTTCCAGAACGAGTAGTCGGTCGAGCTGGCGACCCAGTTGTAGCCAGCCTGCTCGCGCAGTCGCGACAGCGGGCTGACCGTGGTCGTACAGCAGGTGTTGGCCACCCGGGTGACCGAGTCCCGTGCTGCGTCGACGACCTCCTCGGGCACACGCTGGAGCCGGGCCTGATCCAGGAGCGAGAGTTCCAGCGCGGCGCTGTCCGGCACGGTGGGTGACGCGAAGAGCCGGAAAGAGCTCGGCAGCCCCGCCCGGGAGAACGCGGCCCCATCGGCGGGCTCGTCGCGCACGACTAGTCCGCGGTAGCCCAATACCGCCGCAACCTCCTGCGGACGCCGGAAGGGCACGTGTTCGTGGCGCATCCGCGCCACGAACACGTGGCCCTGCTCCTCGGTGAGTGACCACCTCGGGTTCGGACGTCCCGAAAACGTATCCAGCTCGATCTGCACCATGACACGAACCGTCCTTCTCGGTTGACGCGGCGCGCGACTGCCAGGAGGGGCGGAGCAGAACCCGAGCGGATCTCTGAGGAGGCCGACGTCAAGCCGTCGGCCACCCGTGGACCCTGGACCATTCTTCGCGGAGCCGAGCCGGCGCCGGTGGGCGCGGCGGTCGACGCCCGCGTCTGTCGCCCAGCAGTGGCACTCGTGACGCCGCGGTGGGGACGCGGTGGACTACCCGCGGCTCGTCGTTGCGTGGGTATGGCGAATGAGCCGTGGGTGGGGCGCGACGAAAGCGCGCGAGAGGAATCGTCCTCTCGGCGAGGGGTGGGTTGCTGCGCGGCCCCCGCTGTGGGAGCTCTTCGCGCAACCGAGTTGGCCGTTGAACAACGCGGCGGGAATGTCCGGCGGTGTGTGTCGTCGTTCGTCGGAGATCACGAGGCCGACCCCATGATGGCCGCCGGTTCTGCCCATACGTGAGCTGCGACCAACATCAACCGCTCATTATCATAGCGAGCCGCAGGCGCGACCGACAATGTGGCGTAGGTCACAAGTGCTCGGATTCTATGTCGGACGAGCGGCGATCCTGTCCACGACCCGGGTCGATGGCCCGCCGCACCGATCCGGTGCCGGCTCGACGTGGATGACACGCTCGAAATGCTCCTGCGGCTCCGCTGCGCCGCTTCGTCGTTCAGTCGGTGCCGGAATGACCGAACTCCTCGCGGCTTGCTCCGCTGCGCCGCTTCGTCGTTCAGTCGGTGCCGGACTCCATCGCGGCGCGGTCGAGGGGCTCGATCACCGCGTCCTCGGGGGTCTCCGGGTTGGCCGCGATCGCCCCCGCACCACCCGGTTCGAGCCGACCGACGAGCTCGGCGGCGCTCAGCCCCCCGCCGGAGCCCAAAAGTTGGCCCTGCACGGCATACAGCTCGAGCTTGGCGCGGGTGTCGGCGATGTCGAGGTTGCGCATGGTGAGCTGGCCGATCCGGTCGACCGGGCCGAACGCGGCGTCCTCGGTGCGCTCCATCGACAACTTGTCGGGGTGGTAGGAGAAGGCAGGGCCGCGGGTGTCGATGATCGAGTAGTCGTCGCCACGGCGCAGCCGCAGGGTGACCTCGCCGGTGACCGCCGAGGCGACCCACCGCTGCAGCGACTCGCGGAGCATGAGCGACTGCGGGTCCAGCCAGCGGCCCTCGTAGAGCAGCCGACCCAGCCGGCGCCCCTCGAGGTGATAGTTGGCGATGGTGTCCTCGTTGTGGATCGCCGAGAGCAGCCGCTCGTAGGCGACGAACAGCAGCGCCATGCCGGGCGCCTCGTAGATGCCGCGGCTCTTGGCCTCGATGATCCGGTTCTCGATCTGGTCGGCCATGCCCAGCCCGTGTCGGCCGCCGATCGCGTTGGCCTCGTGGACGAGGGCGACCGCGTCGTCGAAGGTGCGCCCGTTGATCGCCGCCGGACGACCCTGGACGAATTCGACCGTCACGTCCTCGGTCGCCACCTCGACCGCAGAGTCCCAGAAGCGCACGCCCATGATCGGCTCGACGATCTCGATCGAGGTGTCCAGGTGCTCGAGCCGCTTGGCCTCGTGGGTGGCACCCCAGATGTTGGCGTCGGTGGAATAGGCCTTCTCGACCGAGTCGCGGTAGGGCAGGTCGTGCGCCGCCATCCACTGCGACATCTCGGTGCGCCCGCCGAGTTCGCCGACGAAGTCGGCGTCCAGCCACGGCTTGTAGATCCGCAGGTTGGGGTTGGCGATCAGGCCGTAGCGGTAGAACCGCTCGATGTCGTTGCCCTTGTAGGTCGAGCCGTCACCCCAGATGTCGACGTTGTCGGCCCGCATCGCCCGCACGAGCAGGGTGCCGGTGACGGCGCGGCCCAAGGGGGTGGTGTTGAAGTACTGCTTGCCGCCCGAGCGGATGTGGAAGGCCCCGCAGGCGATCGCCGAGAGCCCCTCTTCGACGAGGGCCGCCTTGCAGTCGACCAGCCGGGACAGCTCGGCGCCGTACTGCCCTGCGCGCCCGGGCACCGAGTCGATGTCGGGCTCGTCGTACTGCCCGATGTCGGCGGTGTAGGTGCAGGGGATGGCGCCCTTGCTGCGCATCCAGGCGACCGCCACCGAGGTGTCGAGGCCGCCGGAGAAGGCGATGCCGACCCGCTCGCCGACGGGGAGGGAGGTGAGTACCTTGGACACGTCTGCAACTATATGCAGCCACGTGCATATGCATCAAATCCCGTATGCCGCGGCGGCGGCATACCCGTGCGTGTCGGTCAGCCGCGGGCGAGCATCCAGCGCGGTCGCGACCACACCTGCCAGTGCTCGAGCACCTCGCCGGAGTAGCCCGGGGTCATCCGGGCACCGTCGGGGGTGACGATCGCGAGCAGGGTGGTGCCGGGCACCCGGATGAGCATCTCGCGTAGCCCCCCGGAGACGAGCGCCCGCCCGAGGCCGGTGCCTCGCTGCCCAGGGAGCACCGACATGCCCCAGGCGCTCACGAAGTCCGAGCCGCCGAAGGCGGCGCAGCAGCCGACGAGGACGTCCTCGGCCCACACGCCGACGAGCCCCGCGTGCTCGTGGCCGACGAACTCCTCCCGGAAGATCGCCTCCCCGAGCCCGAGGTCTCCGCCGTATGCCGCCGCCGTCACCGCCCGCGCCGCCATGAGGTCTCCCACGTCGAGCAGGTGCACCCGGGAGTCGGCGGGCAGCTCGCCCGGCGTGTGACCTTCGGCCCGGCCTGCGACGAAGGGGAGCGTGGCCACCTGGACCCACCCCTGCTCGCGCAGGCCCTCGCCCTCGGTCGTGCCGGAACTGGCGAGCAGGACCATGCCGGGGACGCCCGCTCCCTCGATCTCGGCGACCGCCCGGCGGCCGAGATTGCCTCCGTCGGCGCGGTCGACGAGGACGAGGTTGTAGTCGGCGACCGGCGCGAGGCTGAGCGCGGCCCAGTAGCCCTCGTCGGCGACGAACCTGCGCGCCCACCACGAGGCGGTCCGGCCGAAGCCGGCGCGCAGCTCGTCCAGGCACCACGAATCGGACATCAGGAAGCGACCCCCCAAGATCGAGACCCCCACGGTCTGCGACCAGCCTACGTGAGCCGGCGCGCCGGAGGAGTCCGGAAGCCGGAAGCCGGAGCCGGCAGCGGAAGCCGGCAGCGCGAGCCGGCAGAGCGTATGCCGTTGGTCGGCCAGGCATGCGCGTCGTCGCAGGTGGCGTCCCGACAGGTGCGACCAACGGCATACCGTCTGCCGCGGGTGATCCGCCGCAGCAGCGCCAGGTCGCAGCCGGGGCGGTCAGGGCCGGGTGCCGTCGACCGAGGCCATGCGCTGGGCCACGGCTGCGGTGAGGGTGGCCCGGACCCAGCGGTCCCGGCGCATGATCTGCTCCCAGGTGAAGCGCACCACCAGCCACCCGTCCACGGTGAGCTCGTCGTAGCGCCGACAGTCGCGGTCGAAGGCGTCGCGGTTGCCGTGGAACTCGAACCCTCGGCCTCGATGACGATCCGCAGGCGCTCGTCGGCGAGGTCGACGACGGCCAGGAACCTGCCGGCGCGTTCGATCCGCAGCTGCGGGGTGACCGTGAGCCCGGGCACCTGCAGACAGATGGCTCGCAGGACCGACTCGATCGGCCCACTGCTGCGTTCGTCCGCGTGGGTGGCGACCCGCAGCACCCGCTGCCTCCCCCGGGTGGGCCAGGCCATGGCGCGCTCGCGCAAGTGTCTCGGCGTCACCACACCCGCGCGCAGGGCGGAATCGGCGATGCACAGGGCCTCGTCGAAGGGCAGCGTGGCGGCACAGTCGAGGACGGTCCGCAGCGGCGTGGTGACCCAGCCCTGGATGTCGCCGGGTGGCAGGGCCCGGTAACTCACCTCCAGACCCTCACCACGGCGCCCCGGCCGGCGCCCGCGGGGCACCGTCACGCATGGGCGAGCAGGGGCCCACTTCATCGGCAGCCCGTGATGGGCGGCCGCCGTCCGGTGCGAGGCCACCCCGGCTACACGCTCCGCCGCAAGGCGTGCGGGGATCTCGACGGGGGCGGCATACCGGCCGCGGGCGACCCGCTGCAACGCACCCGTCGCGACGAGTTCGCGCAACGCCGCCCGGCCGGCGACCGCGCGCAGCTCACCCCGGGAGGCGACCCACCCGCGGTCGGTCAGCAGGCGGCTCACCCGCGCCTGGACCCCCGGATCGACCACCTCGACAGCGTGCCCGATCCCGCGCGGCGGCTCACGGAGTTATCCACAGCCGACACGACGGTATGCCGTTGGTCCGCCAGCCACGTGCGTCGCCGCAGGTCGCGCCCGGGTAGCTGCGACCAACGGCATACCGTCTGCCGCGGTCATCCCTCCGCCGAGGCGATCAGGCGTCGGGGCCGCTCAGGCGTCGCCGCCGGAGGTGCCGGACGCGCCGGCGGTCACGTCGAGCAGGCGGTACTTCTCGGCCGCCTTGCGCGCCCACTTCTTGGGCACCTCGCCGCGCCGGCCGAGCTCCTGCAGGGTGCGCACGGCGAGCGAGGGACCGTCGATGTGGAAGGCCCGCCGGGCCGCGGCGCGGGTGTCGGAGAAGCCGAAGCCGTCGGCCCCGAGGCTGACGAAGTCGCCGGGCACCCAGGGCTGGATCTGGTCCTGGACCTGGCGCATGTAGTCCGAGACCGCGAGCACCGGCCCGGGCGCGTCGGCGAGCATCCGGGTGACGTATGCCGTGCGCGGCTCCTGCTCGGGGTGGAGGAAGGCGTGCTCGTCGCAGGCGAGCCCGTCGCGGCGCAACTCGCCCCACGAGGTGACCGACCAGACGTCGGCGGCGACGCCGAAGTCGTCGGCGAGCAGGGCCTGGGCCTCGAGCGCCCACGGCACGCCGACGCCGGACGCGAGCAGCTGAGCACGCGCCGGCTCGTGGGTCCACCCGGTCGTGTCGGCCCTGCGCAGGAGGTACATCCCGGCGATCACCTGGGCGGGGTCGAGGTCCGCCGGCTCGGCCGGCTGGACGATCGGCTCGTTGTAGACGGTGAGGTAGTAGACGACATCGCGGCTGCGGCCGTCGGCGGTCACCGTCGGCGTGCCGCCCTCGCCGTACATCCGCTCGAGGCCGTCGCGCATGATGTGCGCGATCTCGTAGGCGTGCGCCGGGTCGTAAGCGACGATCGCCGGGTTGGTCGCCGCGAGCAGCGGCGAGTGGCCGTCGGCGTGCTGCAGGCCCTCGCCGGTGAGGGTGGTGCGCCCCGCGGTCGCCCCGATGAGGAAGCCGCGCGCCATCTGGTCGGCGGCCGCCCAGATCGAGTCGCCGGTGCGCTGGAAGCCGAACATCGAGTAGAAGACGTAGATCGGGATCATCGGCTGCCCGTGCGTCGCGTATGCCGTGCCCGTCGCCGCGAACGCAGCGAGCGACCCGGCCTCGTTGATGCCCAGGTGGAGGATCTGGCCCTGCTCGGACTCGCGGTAGGCGAGCATGAGCTCGGCGTCGACCGGGGTGTAGTTCTGCCCGTGCGGGTTGTAGATCTTCGCGGTCGGGAAGAACGAGTCCATCCCGAAGGTGCGCGCCTCGTCGGGGATGATCGGGACGATCCGGGGGCCGAGGTCCTTGTCGCGCATGAGGTCGCGCAACAGCCGGACGAAGGCCATCGTCGTCGCGACCGGCTGCTTGCCCGATCCCTTGGACAACCCGGCATACGCCTCGGCGGGGGGCAGAGGCAGCGGGACCGGGCGGACCCGGCGCGTGGGCACGGACCCGCCGAGAGCCCGGCGCCGTTCGAGCATGTACTCCAGCGCCGGGTCGCCGGGCTCCGGCTTGTAATATGGCGGCTGGTAGGGGTCGGCCTCGAGTGCCTCGTCGGTGACGGGGATACGCAGCAGGTCGCGGAAGCCCTTGAGGTCATCGAGGGTGAGCTTCTTCATCTGGTGGGTGGCGTTACGGCCGGCGAAGTGGCTGCCGAGGGTGAAGCCCTTGATCGTCTTCACGAGCACGACCGTCGGCTGGCCGGTGTGTTCGAGGGCGGCGCGGTATGCCGCGTAGACCTTGCGGTAGTCGTGGCCGCCACGGCGCAGCTTGAACCAGATGTCGTCGTCGCTCCACGAGGACACCATCGCCTTGGTCCGTGGGTCGCGGCCGAAGAAGTGCTCGCGGACATAGGCCCCGTCGTTGGCCCGGAAGGTCTGGTAATCCCCGTCGGAGGTCTCGTTCATGATGTGGGCGAGGGCGCCGTCGGGGTCGGCGGCCAGCAGGGGGTCCCAGCCGCGGCCCCAGATCACCTTGATGACGTTCCAGCCGGCCCCGCGGAAGAAGGCCTCGAGCTCCTGGACGATCTTGCCGTTGCCGCGCACCGGCCCGTCGAGGCGCTGGAGGTTGCAGTTGACGACGAAGGTGAGGTTGTCGAGCTCCTCGTTGGCGGCCCACTGGAGGGCACCGCGGGACTCGACCTCGTCCATCTCGCCGTCGCCGAGGAAGGCCCACACGTGCTGGTCGCTGGTGTCCTTGATGCCCCGGTGGTGCAGGTAGCGGTTGAACTGTGCCTGGTAGATCGCGTTCATCGGGCCCAGGCCCATGGAGACCGTGGGGAACTGCCAGAAGGCGGGCATGAGCCGCGGGTGCGGATAGGAGGGCAACGCCCGGATCCGGCCGTCGACGACGTGGCTGCGCTCCTGACGGAAGCCGTCGAGGTCGACCTCGTCGAGGACGCCCTCGAGGTAGGCCCGGGCGTACATGCCGGGGGAGGCGTGGCCTTGGAAGAAGACCTGGTCCCCGCCTCCGGGATGGTCGGGGCCGCGGAAGAAGTGGTTCATCCCCACCTCGTAGAGCGTGGCCGCCGAGGCATAGGTCGAGATGTGCCCGCCGACGGCGATGCCCGGCCGCTGGGCCCGGTGGACCATGACGGCGGCGTTCCAGCGGATCCACCGACGGTAGCGACGCTCCATGTCCTCGTCGCCGGGGAACCACGGCTCGCGCTCCGGCGGGATCGTGTTGAGGTAGTCGGTCGCGGTGAGCGAGGGGACACCCACCTGCTCCGCTCGCGCCTTGGCGAGCAACTGGAGCATGAGATAGCGGGCGCGGGTGCGGCCCTGCTCGTCGATCACGCCCTGCAGGGACTCGAGCCACTCCTGGGTCTCCTCGGGGTCGGTGTCCGGGAGCTGGCTCGGGATCCCGTTGAGGATGGGGCCGGGAGTGCGGCGAGTCGACACGGAGGGTCCTTTCTGGGTCGCTGTCCGACCATCCTCCACCCATGATGCGGCCTACGTCACATTCGGCTCGGGTGCTGGTCGGTGCCGCTCAGGCCCCGGGGGCACGTGACGTGCCCCCCACCCACGTGCCGACCATGCGCCGCTCCGGCACACTGGTTGCCGAGGGTGGCGTCGGGGTCCCGGCCGCGGCCGTCGCTTGTGCCTCCCTCGCGGTGCGTTCACGCGGTCGTCGGGAGAAAGGGACGGCAGTGCATGGCTCGGCGGCGAGGACCGCTGCGCTGGCGAAGCTCGGCTTCGCGGCGGGACTCGTGGTCCAGGAGTTGGGTTGGGACCACGATTGCGACGACGAGATCCGCACGGCGGTCGAGGCACTGACCGGCGGCCAGCTCGAGGACGAGGACTATGCCGACGGAGCCGACGCGGTGCTCCTGTGGTTCCGGACGCACGACGACGACCTCGTCGACAGCCTCGTCGACGGGCTCACCGATCTCGTCGGCAACGGCTTCCTCGTCCTGTGCACGCCCCGTGCGGGGCGGGACGGTCACGTCGACCCCAGTGAGATCGAGGACGCGGCGCTCACCGCGGGGCTGCACCCCGCCGGCGTCGCGCAGGTCTCGGGGACGTGGTCGGTCGTGCGTCTGGTGAGGCCCAAGGGCGGCCGTCGCTGACACCTCCGCCTGGCAGGATGGCGGCATGAGCGGCATACCCGAGGTCGGCGACCTCGCCCCGGACTTCACCCTGCGCGACCAACACGGCGCCGAGCTGACCCTCGCGCAGGTGCGCGCCCGCTCGGCGGTCGTCCTCGTCTTCTACCCGTTCGCCTTCTCCGGCCTCTGCACGGGGGAACTGCGCGAGATCCGCGACGGGCTCGAGGACTTCCAGGACGACGGCATCCAGGTGCTCGCCATCTCCTGCGACCCGATGTATGCCCTGCGCTCCTGGGCCGACCAGGAGGGCTACTTCTTCCCCCTCCTGTCCGACTTCTGGCCGCACGGCGAGGTCGCCCGGCGTTACGGGGTCTTCCTCGAGGACAAGGGTTTCGCCACGCGGGGCACCTTCCTGCTCGACCGCGAGGGTGTCGTGCGGTGGTCGCTCGTCAACCCGCCCGGGCAGGCGCGCGACTTCACGGCATACCGGCAGGCCCTCACGCAACTGCGCGGCTGACCACTCACCACCCATCCCGACCACGTGTGGCGGCCGACACCTGGCATGGTCCGACATGCACCGGGCATGGGTACAGTTCCGCGAGGATGGGGACACCGGACACATCCGGGGCCTGTAGCTCAGTTGGTAGAGCACCGCGCTTACACCGCGGGCGTCGTCGGTTCGAGCCCGGCCGGGCCCACATGACTCTGCTCCTGCGCGAGGTCGTCCAGGCGCTCGATGCCCTCTACCCGCCCGACACGGCGATGTCCTGGGACCGGGTCGGTCTGGTGGCCGGCGACCTCGACCAGCCGGTGTCCCGCATCCACTTCGCGGTCGACCCGACCGTCGAGGTCGTCCAGGAGGCGATCGCCGCGGGCGCGGACCTGCTCGTCACCCACCATCCGCTGCTCCTGCGCGGCATCCACTCGGTCGCGACGACCTTCGCCAAGGGCGCCGCGGTGACCCGGGCCGTCGTCGCCGACCTCGCCCTCTATTGCGCCCACACGAACGCCGACGTCGCCGATCCGGGGGTGTCCGACGCACTCGCCGCCGCCTGCGGGCTCGTCGAGGTGGAGCCGCTCGGCCTGGACGAGGGCCGGCCGCTCGGCCGGTTGGGGCGGCTGGACCCGCCGGTGTCGTTGCGGCAGTTCGCCTCCGCGCTGGCCGCGGCGCTGCCGGCGACTGCGGGCGGCATACGCGTCGCCGGTGACGCGGACGCGACGGTATGCCGGGTGGCCGTGCTCGGGGGCGCCGGCGACGACCGCTTCGCGGACGTTCGACGGGTGGGCGCCGACGTCTATGTGACCGCCGACCTGCGCCATCACCCGGCTCTGGAGGCCCGCGAGGAGGCGCGCGTGAGCGGCGAGGGCCGGCCCTTCCTCGTCGACGCCGGGCACTGGGCGAGCGAGTCGCTGTGGCTGCCGGTTGCGGCGGCCGCGCTGCGGGCACGGCTCGGCGAGGCGGGCACTACGGTGGAGACCTGGGTCTCGACGCTGCGCACCGATCCGTGGGACTTCACCCTCGGGGCGCACGAGGCCCCCGACGACGGAGGTGCCCGCTGAAAGCCGACCCGGAACACCAGGCCAGGCTCGTCCAGCTGCAGGCGCTGGACACCCGCCTCGACCAGCTCGCCCACGCGCGCGCCACGCTGCCGCAGCTGGCCCGGCTCGCCGACCTCGGCCGAGAGAGCGCGGAGGTCCAGCGGGAGCTCGCCCTTGCCGAGACGGCCCTGTCCGACGTCCAGCGGGAGCTGGCCAAGGCCGAGGCCGACGTCCAGCTCGTGCGCGACCGGTCGGCCCGTGACCAGGCGCGACTCGACGCGGGGACCGGCACGGCCAAGGACCTGCAGGCGCTGCAGAGCGAGCTCGTCTCGCTCGCCCGTCGGCAGGGGGAACTCGAGGACGCCGAGCTCGCGGTGATGGAGCGGGCGGAGGAGATCGAGGGCGAGGTCGGTCGGCTCGCCGCCCGCCGGGCCGAACTCGCCGAGGCGACCCGGGTGGTCGAGGCCGAGCGCGCGGAGGCCCTCGGGGCCCTCGACTCGGAGGCGGCGAGTGTGTCGGCCCGGCGCGGCGAGGCGGTGCCGGGGATCGCCGGAGACCTGCTCGCGCTCTACGACAAGATCCGCTCGAGCCACGGGGGGATCGGCGCGGCCGAGTTGCGCCAACGGCGTTGCGGCGGTTGCCGGTTGGAGCTCAACCAGGTCGACCTGTCCCGGATCAAGGCCGCCGCGGCCGACGAGGTGCTGCGCTGCGAGGAGTGCCGCAGGATCCTCGTCCGCACGGCCGAGTCGGGCATCTGACCGGCATGAGCGTCGCGTGACGGCGGCGATGGACTCCGGCCGCGTGACGGCGGCGATGGACTCCGGCCGCGGGGCCGTCCTCGAGGGCGGCACGCGGGTCGTGCTCGTCCGACACGGGGTCACCGCCAATACCCTCGCCGGGCGGCTCGACGGACGCGGCGGGAGCGACCCGCCGCTCGATCCGCTGGGTTCGGCCCAGGCCCGCGCGACCGCGGCGCTCGTCCCGTCGTTGCTCGGCGACCCGCCCGTGCGTCTGGTCACCTCGTCGTTGCGCCGCGTGCGGATGACCGGCGCGGAGATCGCCGCGACTATCGGGGTGCCCGCCGAGGTCGACCCCGACTGGGACGAGCGGGCCTTCGGCGACTGGGACGGGCTGAGCCTCGCCGAGGTGACGCAGCGCTACCCGCGGGAGTGGGCCCGACTACGCCGCGACCCGACGAATGCCCCTCCCGGCGGCGAGTCGCGGGCCGAGGTCGCCACCCGCGTGCGTGCCGCGTTCGCGCGGGCGACGTCCGCACCGGGGACCGTCGTCGTCGTCACGAGCCGGGTGCCGTTGCTCTGCGTGCTCACCGAGACGTTGCATATCGAGCCGGACCGGTTCTGGGCGCTGGCCACCGAGCCCGCCTCGGTGTCCGTGGTCGAGTTGTGGCCGGACGGCCACGTCTCGGTGCCCGTCGTCAACCGGACCGACCACCTGCCCGGACGGTGACGTCGAGCCGCCAGCTGCGGCCCGTGGTGGGGGGTGACTCGAGGCTCACGTCGAAGAGCGGCCGGAGCAGTTCGACGAGGTCCACCGGATGGTCGGGCGCCTGCGGGCTCGCGCAGACCGCCCGGGCGACCAGGCCCCGGGTGTGCTTGGCGAGGTGACTCTGCCCGGGCACCTGGACGGTGACCCAACGCGGCGCGAGCTCGGGCGGGGGAGTCCAGGCGGCGGCATACGCGCTGGAGCGGCAGTCGAGGACGAGTCCCCGGCCGACGACCGCGGGCAGCGCCGCGGCCAACGGTGGCCGCCAGAGCCGGGCGAGCGGCCCGAGTGGGGGCAGGTCCACGCCCATCGCGAGCCGGTATGCCGGGATGTGGTCGCCCATTCGCAGCGCACCGAAGAGGGCCGAGACGACGAGTAACCGACGCGCCGCCCGTCGGCGCGAGGAGGGGTCGAGGGTCCCGAGGTCGAGCGCGGCGTAGAGGACCCCGGTGTAGACCTGCTCCGCCGGGGCGGTGGGATCGGTGCGCAGGGTGAGGTTGCGGGCGATCTGGTCGGCCAGGCGCGGGGAGACGCCCAACTCGCGGGGTGCGTCTGGGCGGGCGCTCACCGCGGCGAGGGCGTCGAGCACCCGTTCCCGGGTGGGACGCAGCTCGGGCAGGACGAGCCGGTCGAGGTCGAGCGGGCGACCCCGGGTCGGCTCATGCTTGCCCTCCGAGGGTGGCAGCAGGACGATCACGAGCCCAGAGCCTAGGGTGAGCGCCATGCCCAACCGCGTGGTGACCTACCGGCCCGCCGGTCCGGCCGGCGCGCCCGGGGTGCCTGCGGTGGCCGACCCGCTTGCGGCCCGGTTCGCCGCCGTCCGCTCCGAGCTGCACGTGCCCGAGGCCTTCCCGGCCGAGGTCCTCGGGGCGGCCGAGGCCGCGGCGCTGACCCGGCCGGACGGCATACCGGATCGGACCGAGGTGCCGTTGTGGACGCTCGATCCGGTGGGGTCGATGGACCTCGACCAGGCGATGCACCTCTCGCGGGAGGAGGCCGGCTTCCGGGTGCGCTATGCGATCGCCGACGTGCCCTTCTTCGTCTCGGCGGGCGGGCCGCTGGACCTCGAGGCTCGGCGCCGGGGGCAGACGATCTACCTGCCCGACACCCGGGTGCCGCTGCATCCGCCGGCCCTGTCCGAGGCGGCGGCGAGCCTGCTGCCGGGACAGGACCGACCGGCATACCTGTGGGAGATCGACCTCGACGCCCACGGGGAGACGCGCTCGGTGACCGTCGCGCGGGCGCTCGTGCGCAGCCGAGCCCGACGCGACTACGTGGCCGTGCAAGCGAGCGTGGACGCGGGCGCTGCGGATGAGCAGGTGGGTCTGCTGCGCGAGATCGGCCTGCTGCGGATGGCGTTGGAGGCCGCGCGTGGTGGTGCGTCACTGCCGATGCCCGAGCAGGAGGTCGTCGCGACGGACGGCGGCTATCGGCTGGGCTACCGGCCGCCGCTGGCCGCCGAGGACTGGAACGCCCAGATCTCGCTGCTCACCGGCATGGCCGCGGCGGGGATCATGCTCGAGGGCGGCGTGGGGATCCTGCGGACCATGCCGGCGCCGCCGCGCGAGTCGGTGCGCCGGTTCCGGCGGCAGGCGCGGGCGCTCGGAGTCCCGTGGCCCGATGGCCAGCGTTACGGGGAGTTCCTCCGGTCGCTCGACCGGACGGACCCGCGCCAGCTCGCCCTCGTCCACGAGGCGACGTCGCTCTTCCGGGGGGCCGGCTACACGCCGTTCGACGGTGCGGCGCCGGCGCAGCGGGAGCACGCGGCGGTCGCCGCGCCCTATGCCCACGTCACCGCGCCCTTGCGGCGGCTCGTCGACCGGTTCGGGCTCGTCGTCTGCGCGGCCCTGTGTGCCGGCTCCGAGGTGCCCAGTTGGGCGCGCGCCGCCCTGCCCGAGCTACCCGCCCTCATGGCCGAGGGCGACCACCGGGCGTCCGCGGTCGAGCGCGCCTGCACCGACGCCGTCGAAGCGGCCGTGCTCGGCTCGGTCGTCGGGGCGGTCTATCCGGCGACGGTCGTCGACCGGACCTCCGCGCATGCGCCGATCGTCCAGATCACCGACCCCGCCGTGCTCTCGGCGGCCCACGGTCCGGGTGCCCCCGGCGACGAGGTGCGTGTGCAGGTCCGCGGCACCGACATCGCCGCCGGACGGGTCGACCTGCTCGTGCTCGGCGGCGACCCGGCCGCTCAGACGTAACGCCGGGCGAGCACGGCGGTCTGCGCGGCATACCCGCCGCCGAAGAGGAGGGCGTGCACGGCCAGCGGGTAGAGCTGATGCAGCCCCACCCGGGCGCGCCAGCCGTCGGCCAGCGGCCAGACCAGCTGGTATGCCGCGAGCGTCACCTCCAGGTGCGCCGAACCGAAGAGCGCGAGCATGGCCAGGTCGGTCTCCCGGTGCCCCGCATGCGCGGAAGGGTCGATGAGGGTGGCCCCGTCGTCGGTCCACACGACATTGCCGGCCCACAGGTCGCCGTGGATCCGGCTCGGTGGTTCGCCCGGGTCATGCTCCGGCAGGCGCGCGGCGACCCGATCGAGCAGGCCGGCCTGCTCGGGGGAGAGCGCGCCGGCATCGCGGCAGGCTGCCGCGATCGGCAGCAGCCGCTCCTGGGCGTAGAAGGGCGCCCACGAATCGTGACGCGCGAGCGAGAGCGGCAGCGGCCGGTCGGCCGGCCCGAACCAGCCGTCGGCACTCCAGCCCGGCGGCCCCGCTCCGTATGCCGTCCCGGCACCGCTGTCGTGCGTGCGCGCCAACCGCTCGCCGAAGGTCCCGGCCGCGTCTCGAGTGGGAGCGACCGGCGTGAGTCGCTCGAGGTCCAGGTGCGCGGCGCCGACGTCGAGGACCCGGGCGACCGGCATACCGCCAAGGGATGTGGCCTCCGCGAGCCAGCGCAGGCCGGCGGCCTCCCAGGCGATCGAGCGGGCCGGCGCGTCGGGTGAGTGTTTCCGGAAGACCGCCACGTGCCCATCCTCGCCGTCCCTCGCTCGGGAGTGGGTCGGGGCCGTGATGGGATGAGCGACATGCCGCCCACGGACCCGCTGGTCTCCCACGGTTCGGGGGCTCGCAGGCATGGTCGGCGGACCGGGATCCTCCTGGTCACCCTGGCCCTCGGGGCGTTCGTGCTCGGTCGGGCGATCCGGGCGACGCCGGGGGAGCCGGCCTTCCTCGGCTGGACGGCGCTGCTGGCCTGCGTGTGGGCGGTCGGAGCCCGCTGGGCGGGCCCGCTGCCCGCGGGTCGGCTCGGCCTCGCCGGAGTCTCCTGGCGTCGCGCGGGCCGCTCGCCGTCGTCCGTGCTCCTCCCGCCGGTCGGTGTGGCGTTCGTCGCGGTCGCCCTGCCCGTGGCCTCCGGGCTGCTGCTCGCGCGGATCCCGCCGTTGCGCGCGTGGCTCGAGCCGCTCGTGGACCAGGCCGGGACGGGGTCGCCGTCGTTCCGCGTGGCACTCGTCCTGGTGACCCTGCTCGCGGGGATCGGTGAGGAACTCTTCTTCCGTGGTGCCGTCTACGCGGCCGCCCTCGACCGGCATCCGGTGGTCGTGAGCACGGCCGTCCACGCGCTGGTCACGCTCATCGCCGGAAATCCGCTGCTCGTCGTGGCCGCCCTCGCGCTCGGCGTGCTCGCCGGCGGACAACGCCGACTGAGCGGCGGTGTCGGCGCGCCGATCCTCGTCCACCTCCTGTGGTCGGTGGGGATGGTCGTCCTCCTGCCCCCGGCCGTCGCCGCGTGGGGCTGAGGACCCGCTCCTGCGGGCGTCAGTCGCTGTCGGCCGCGGTGTGGCAGACCGCCTCGACGTTGTTGCCGTCGGGGTCGCGGACGAACGCCCCGTAGTAGCCCGGGTGGTATTCCGGCCAGAGCCGCGGGGCATGCAACTGTTCGGCGCCCAGCTCGACCGCCGCCGCGTGGAAGGCCCGCACCGTGGCCGCGTCGGGGGCGGTGAAGGCGATGTGCGTCTCGCGGTTGGGCCCCACGCCGTCGAAGGTGCTGATCCAGAACGCCGGCGAGTCGGTGCCGTAGCCGATCGCCACCCCGAAGTCCATGACTCGGCGATGGCCGAGCACTGCGAGCACGGCGTCGTAGAAGCGGGCGGCCGCGGGCAGGTCGGCGCAGTTGATCCCGAAGTGGTCGATCATGCGCCCACGGTATGCCGTCGCACCGACAGCCCTCGCGGCACGGGCTCGACCGCGCGAGGCGGGGCGCACGGCATACACTCGGGGACGGACGAGTCGGTCAGACGGTCGCGTCACCCGGTGCGAGCCGGGTGCCGAGGAACGTCCGGGCTCCCCAGGGCAGGGTGGTGGCCAACAGCCACCCGGAGCGATCCGCGGGACAGTGCCACAGAAAGCAAACCGCCCCGGTATGCCGGTCCGCCGGCACCCGGGGTAAGGGTGAAACGGTGGTGTAAGAGACCACCAGCGGCCGGGGTGACCCGGTCGGCTCGGTAAACCCCACCCGGAGCAAGCCCAGACAGCAGGCGTTCGAGGGCGGCCCGCCCGAGTCTGCGGGTAGGGCGCTGGAGCCGGTCAGCAATGGCCGGCCGAGATGGATGACCGTCACCGCGACGGGGTCGCTTCGGCGGCACCGTCCGGGACAGAACCCGGCGTATCGACCGACTCGTCCACCCTCGGTCGGCCGGGGCATCGGCATGGATGCCGCACAATGGAGCGGTGACCTCGACGCGGACCCCGGCCGGCCGGCTCGCCGTCGCCCGCACCGGCCTCGTCGTGGGAGTCCTCGTCGGACTCAACCTCGCCGACCATCTCCTGCACTGGGACACCCTGTGGCTCGGTCCGCTCGGCGCCCTCGCCCTGCTCGGCTACGCCCGCTGGTCCGGCCTGAGCTGGGCGGAGCTGGGGCTCGCGCGGCATACCCATGGCCGTGGGATGCGCTGGGGGCTCGCCGTCGTGGGCGTCGTCGCCGTCGTCTACGCCGTGGGCGTGGCGATCCCGCTCACCCGCACGGCCTTCCTCGACGTCCGCTACCACCTGCCCAGCGCGAAGGCCTTGCTCACCGCGTTCGTCGTGATCCCGCTCGGCACGGTGCTGCTCGAGGAGGTGGCCTTCCGCTCGGTGCTCTGGGGGATGCTGCACCGGCACGCCCGCACCGGCTGGGTGCTCGCCGGCTCGTCGGTGCTCTTCGGGCTCTGGCACCTGCTCCCGGCGATCAGCACGGCGTCGAGCACCGCCTTCGGTGCCGTCACCGGCGGGCTGGGAGCCAGCGGGCCGCTCCTCGCGGTCGCGGCCACCGTGGTCTTCACCACCGGCGGAGGCCTCGTCGCCGGCGAGCTGCGCCGACGCAGCGGAAGTGTGCTGTCCAGCGTCGGGATGCACTGGGCGACCAACGGCCTCGGGGTGCTCGTCGGAGTGTTGGCCTGGCGGTTGGTCTGAGCGCCCTGCAGGCCCTGCGCCGGCTCGTCGGCGATCCGGAGGCGGACTTCCACGAGGGGCAGCGCGAGGCGATCGAGGCACTCGTGCAGGACCGCGGCCGGGTGCTCGTCGTCCAGCGCACCGGCTGGGGGAAGTCCGCGGTCTACTTCGTCGCCACCAGCCTCCTGCGCGAGGCCGGGGCAGGCCCGACCGTCATCGTCTCGCCGCTGCTCTCGCTCATGCGCGACCAGATCGCCGCGGCGACCCGCGCCGGCATCCGTGCCATGACGATGAACTCGGCCAACGTCCTGGACTGGCCCGATGTCGCCGCGGCCCTCGCCGAGGACACCGTCGACGTCCTGCTGCTCAGCCCCGAACGGCTCAACAATCCCGCCTTCCGGGCCGAGCAACTGCCCGACCTCGTGCGCCGTGCCGGGCTGCTCGTCGTCGACGAGGCCCACTGCGTGAGCGACTGGGGGCACGACTTCCGGCCCGACTACCGGCGGATCGTCGAGGTGTTGCGGGCGATGCCGACCGGCACGCCCGTGCTCGCCACCACCGCGACTGCCAACGCCCGCGTGGTCGCCGACGTCGAGGCCCAGCTCACCGTCGGCGGAGTGTCGGTGACGACGATCCGCGGGGGACTGGCCCGCCCCAGCCTGCGCCTCGGCGTGCTGGCGACCCGGGGCGATGCCGAGCGGATCGGCTGGCTGCTCGCCCACCTGGGGGAGTTGCCCGGCAGCGGCATCGTCTACGCTCTCACGGTCGCAGCCGCCGAGGACGTCGCGGCCACCCTCGCGGCTGCCGGCCATCGCGTCGCGGCATACACCGGGCGCACCGACCCGGCCGAGCGCGAGGCACTCGAGGCGGCGCTGCGTGGCAACGAGGTGAAGGCGCTGGTGGCGACCTCCGCGCTGGGCATGGGCTTCGACAAACCCGACCTCGGTTTCGTCGTCCACCTCGGCGCGCCGAGCTCCCCGGTCGCCTACTACCAGCAGATCGGGCGCGCCGGCCGGGCCACCGAGCGGGCCGACGTCCTGCTGTTACCGGGTGCCGAGGACCGCGATCTGTGGGCCTACTTCGCCTCCGTGTCGATGCCCCGTCAGGACCAGGCCGACGCGGTGCTGGCCGCGCTGGGCGCCGCGGGCGGGCCCCGCTCGACCGCCGCGCTCGAGACGGCGGTCGACGTGCGGCGCACCCGGTTGGAGCTGCTGCTCAAGGTCCTCGACGTCGACGGCGCGGTGAGCCGGGTCCACGGCGGCTGGGTCGCGACCGGCGCTCCCTGGCGCTATGACGCGCAGCGCTACGAGCGCGTCGCCGCCGCCCGTCGCCACGAGCAGGGGCTCATGCTCGACTACGAGGCGACCGGCGAATGCCGGATGGCCTTCCTCCAGCGCAGCCTCGACGACCCGAGCGCCGCCCCGTGCGGACGCTGCGACACCTGCACGACCCCCTGGTATGCCGCCTCGGTGCCGGACGCGGCGCGGCTCACCGCCGGGGCGGCCCTTACCCGGGTCGGCGTGCCGCTCGAGCCGCGGGCGCAGTGGCCGACCGGCATGGACCGGCTCGGGGTGGGCGTGCGCGGGCGGATCGCCGCCGACGAGCAGGCTGCCGAGGGTCGGGCGCTCGCGCGGCTCAGTGACCTCGGCTGGGGGCAGCGGCTGCGCAGCCTGCTGCAGGCTCCCGACGCCCCGGTGCCGGACGAGCTCGTCGACGCCGCCGTGCGGGTGCTCGCCGGCTGGGGGTGGGAGCAGCGCCCGGTCGCGGTCGTCGCGATGCCCTCCCGGCGTCGGCCCGAACTCGTCGGCTCGCTCGCAGACGCGCTCGCCCGGTTGGGGCGACTGCCGTTGCTCGGCTCGCTCGAGCTCGTCGGCCCGGGGCCGACGGGGGAGCCCGGCGGAAACAGCGCCTACCGGCTCGCCGGGGTGTGGGAGCGGCTGCGGGTGGGCGCCGAGCTGGGAGGTCGGCTGCACGGCATACCGGGTCCCGTGCTGCTCGTCGACGACTTCGTCGACTCGCGCTGGACCCTCACGGTCGCCGCCCGCGAACTGCGCCTGGCCGGTGCCCCCGAGGTGTTGCCCTTCACCCTCGCCCGCGCGGGCTGACCTGCACCGACCACCGGCGCAGACCCGGTGCGGACCCGGTGCCTGGGTTCGGCCGGGGAGTATCTGCGGCGGGCAGGTCGGCTCCTCCTGCACGAGTCGCACACTCGCGGCCCCCCTCTCCCCTGCAGGAGTCCCCATGCCCACCGTCACCGTCCAATACCGGCTCATCAACAGCGCCGGACACCACCGCCAGCCGCGGACCGGTCCCACCTGGACCGCGCTGCCCGGCGGCTCGACCATCGCGGGTCAACCGGGGGCCGACGCGACGGCCGACGCCATCCCGGTCGAGGGTGCCACCTTCCTGTTCTGGAGCGCGTCGGACGGCGAGGGCGGGAAGACGACGACCAACCAGCACGTGAGCCAGACCATCGGAGCGAACCCCCTCTCGCTCGTCGCCTGGTATCTGCCGGTCGGTGGTGACGGCACCGGCGGCCCGGCGGTCCTGCTCGATGCCTTCTCCATCACCATTGGCGACTTCGTCGACGACGACTTCGCCACGGTGACGAGCAACCCCGCGCTCACGGCGCAGGCAAACGTCGCCGGCGTCGTTCCCACCGACGTGGCCCAGACCCTCGTCGCCAACGGCAACGTGCACGGCGGGGCCTTCGTCGAGTGGATCGGCACCGGCTCGGCGCTCGGCAGCACGCTCTCGCTCGCGGCCGGGATCTCGGGCTTCTCCATCGCCACCTACCGCACGAAGAAGATCGAGGTCGGTCAGATCGACCTCAACATCCGCGAAGGGTGGCTCATCTTCGGCGGGATCGCCTCCGACGGTGACGGATTCGTCATCCCGATCGGCGGCGGCCCTGGTGGCGGCCCGGTCGGTCCGTGGGGTCCGTTCGTCGCGCAGGTGGCCCGGCTGCTCAACATCGGGGTCTCGTCGGCCGCGATGGGGCGCGACGGGATCGAGCTGCAACGCAGTGCCCTCGGCAAGCTCGCCGCGCTCACCAAGGCGCAGACGGCCCAGATCGGCAAGCTCCAGGGCCCCGTGCGCTAGCCCCCGTCCGTGCGGACTCGGCCGGCCGGCATACCCCTGCGGTATGCCGGCCGGCCGGCTGTCCGGGACACCCCGAAGGCGCATTGTGCGCGGACGGTGGGCGGGAGGTCCGCGTGAATGGCTGCTCTGTCTACTCAGCCCGTGTGGCGGTCGGCGACGGCGCCCGCCGGCGGCTCGGCCATCAGCTCATCGCCGAGCCGGGTTCGCTCGTAGAGCACGCGCCGACCGCTGCGGCGCGAGGTCGTGAGGCCCGCGTCGGTGAGCGCGGACAGGTGCTCGCTCACGCCGGCCTTGGCCAGGCCGAGTTCGACCGCTATCTCGGTTGTGCTCGCCGGTATGCCGGCAAGCGAAAGGACGTCGGCGCGGGACCGCCCGAGCAGCCGGGCGACTCGGGCGTCGGCAGAGCGCCGCTCGTCCCACACCAGCGCGGCACCGCGGGCGGCGTAGCAGAGCACCGGAGTGCCCGACCCCCACCGGGCTGCGATCGAGGGCCACCGGAACACGTTCGGCACGAGCCAGAGCCCGTCCTGCGCGGTGACGTCGACCCGCTGCGGCTTGTCGATCCGGATCTTGTCGCCGGTGAACGAAACAGCCGGATGGAGCCCCTCGAGAGCCGCGCCGAGGCCGGCGGACGCCAGCCGCGCCGAGCGGTGTGCGATGTCGGCGCCGGCCACTGCCGCGAGCCGTGGCCACATCGGCGCGACGACCCCGCTCCAGAAGACCCACAGCTCGGAATGGGTCCGCTCGGCCAGCGCCCGTGGGGTGAGCGAGGCCGCGCTTGTCGTAGGCCTGGTCTCCCTCAGCCAGTCGAGGTCGTCGACCAACTCTGCGCGGGGAGTGCGCAGGATGCGTTCGAAGCTGGTCCGCGGATCCGTCGCCTCCGGCGCCGGAACGGGGAGGACGAGGCCCGGCATCGCCATGGGGTCGCCGAGCAGTTCGGCCAGCAGGCCGCCGAGGGGGACTCGCGCCTGTGCGACGACCGCCGCGAGCCGGCGGTGCACGACCTGGCTCTCCCGACTCAGCAGTGACTGGTAGGCCGAGACGGTCTCCCAGACCGGGTCGAGGACGTAGCGGACGTGGGCCAAGGCCGGCGCCTCCAGCCGGATCTCGATCACCGGCCCAGCATCCCAGCGATGGGGCCTGGGGGGGACTGTTCGGTTCTCGCCGAATCGTGGACCGCGTGGACTCCTCGGCGGAGGGTTGGCCCGGTGGCGCGCAGCTGCCCGAGCGACCACGCCGCACTCATCGAGCAGGAGGACCCGCCGTGACCCATGACCTTCGCCGCCTGGCGATCACGCTGACCGCAGCCGCCCTCGCGGCCGCCCTCGCTGCGCCCGCAACGGCCGCCGCCGAGACCCCCGACGTCACCCATCCGCGCCCGCTGAGCTATGCCATCACGGCGGACCCCGCGAACGGACTGGAGGGGATCCACGTGACCCAGGAGGGCACGGCATACGTGACGAGCGTCTTCACCGGCGCGGTATTCCGTGGGGACACCCGCACGGGCGTCTTCCGGACCTGGCTGCCGGCTGGGTCGGACGGTCGCGACCACGCCACCGGCATCCATGTCGACCGCTGGGGGACCGTGCTGGTCACCGGCGCCTTCGACGGCACCTTCTTCCGGTATGCCGCCGACGGCACCTTGCTCGCGAAGCGCACTCTGGCGGGCGAGCACTTCCTCAACGACTTCGCGATGACTCGGGATGCGGTCTTCGCGACCGACTCGTTCACGAGCACGGTCTACCGCGCCGACCTGTCGGCCACCGCTCTGGGTGACTTCGTGCCCTTCGCCGGGCCGGACGCGTTCGGTGCGAAGGCGGAGTTCCTCAACGGGATCGTCGCGACGTCCGACGGCCGGTGGCTGCTCGTGGCCGACTGGTCGACGAACACGACCTGGCGGGTGGATGCCCGGACGGGCGAGGTCCGCGAGGTCGCGGTGGCTGGTGGGTCGCTCGGCGGTGACGGGCTGCTGCTGCGGGGCCACACTCTCGAGTCGGTGCAGACCGACTGGGCGACCGAGGAGACGTTCGTCCGGACGGCCCAGTTCACCGGGGACTTCAGTGCGGCTGTCGTCGTGCGGGACTCGGCGCGGGTGTCTGCGGTCGAGGTCGGTCCGACGACGATCGCGAGGGACCGCGGCCGGCTGCTCTGGGTCGAGGGGCAGCTGAGCGACGAGACGCCGGACGTGCCCTATCGGGTGAGCGTCGTCCCCCCGGCGGAGTGAGCCGGGTAGCGGGCCGGCTCACCGACCTGTGCGCACGGCTCCGAAGGCGAGCAGCGCGAGGGCGGCGGCATACGTCGCCATCACCCACACGCCGTGGCCGGGCAGCGTGAGCCGGGGCGCGAAGGCCTCGATCGCGATGAGCGAGTCGGAGACGAGGAAGAGCGCGCCGCCCCACGCGACCACCCGATCGGGGCCCAGCGCGAGCACGGCCATCGTCGTGAGGGCCGCGGCGTAGCCCACGACCGGCACGGCGAGCGGGCCGGCCGCGGGCACACAGACTGCGAGCAGGGCCACCGCGACCAGCCCGTATGCCGTTGCCGCCCAACGCTGTCGGCCGCGGAATGCGGCACCACGCCACGGCCAGAAGGCGACGATCCAGGACAGCTGGGCGACGAAGAAGGCGCCGACCATGACGAGGAACCGGTTCGACCCGCCGTCCGGGACGAGCGAGGGGAGCAGGTCGCCGAGGAAGCACCACCCGAGCGCGACGAGCGCCCACCGCACGAGGCGCGGCCACGGCCGGGCCGCGAGGGTCGCGACGGCGAGCGCGAGCGCCGGGGCGAGCAGCCACTGGGTGACCGTGGAGACCCGGTGGGCGCCCTCGCCCACCCCCGGTAGCCGGGTGACGAGCATGACCGCCGCGAGCGCGGCATACCCGATGACGTAGCGGCGCAGCGGGAGGCGCGGCCGGGTGCCCGTGGTGGCGAGCGGAACGGGCACGGGTCAGCGGGCGCGGTGGCTGCGGTAGTAGCGCACGAGGGCTTGCGTCGAGGGGTCCTGGGTGGCCAGGGCAGCCTCGTCGCCGGCGACGGCCGGTTCGAGCGCCTTGGCCAGCTGCTTGCCGAGCTCGACGCCCCACTGGTCGAAGGAGTCGATCCCCCAGACGATGCCCTGGGTGAAGGTGATGTGCTCGTAGAGCGCGACGAGCTGCCCCACCACCGAGGGGGTGAGCGCGGGGGCCATGATCGAGGTCGTCGGCCGGTTGCCGGCGAAGACCCGCGCCGGGACGATCGCCTCGGCGGTGCCCTCGGCGCGCACCTCGTCGGCGGTCTTGCCGAAGGCGAGGGCCGCGGTCTGGGCGAAGAAGTTGGCGAGGAAGAGCTCGTGGACGTCGGTGCCGCCGTCGGTGAGCGGGTATGCCGGAGTGGCCACGGCGATGAAGTCGGCCGGGATGAGCTGGGTGCCCTGGTGGATGAGCTGGTAGAAGGCGTGCTGGCCGTTGGTGCCCGGCTCGCCCCAGAAGACCTCGCCAGTCGCGGTCGTCACCGGCGTGCCGTCCCAGCGGACCGACTTGCCGTTGGACTCCATGGTGAGCTGCTGCAGGTAGGCCGGGAAGCGGTGCAGTTGCTGGGCATAGGGGAGCACCGCGTGGCTGCGGGCGTCGAGGTGGTCGACGTACCAGACGTTGAGCAAGCCCATGAGGGCGGGCACGTTGCGGTCGAGCGGGGTCGTGCGGAAGTGCTCGTCGACCAGGTGGAAGCCGGCGAGCAGCTCGGCGAAGCGCTCGGGTCCGATGGCCACGACGAGGGAGGTGCCGATGGCGCTGTCGACCGAGTAGCGTCCACCGACCCAGTCCCAGAAGCCGAAGGCGTTGGCCGGGTCGATGCCGAAGGCGGCGACCTTGTCCAGGGCCGTCGACACGGCGACGAAGTGCTTGGCGACGGCGTCGGCGCGCGAGGCGTCGGAGCCGTCGATCGCGCCGGAGGCGGTGAGGCCGTCGAGCAACCAGGTGCGCACGAGCCGGGCGTTGGTGAGGGTCTCGAGGGTGGTGAAGGTCTTGCTCGCGACGATGACGAGGGTGGTCTCCGGGTCGAGCCCGGCGGTCTTCTGGGCTGCGTCGGTCGGGTCGATGTTGGAGATGAAGCGGCACTCGATCCCTTGCTGCACATAGGGTTTGAGCGCCTCGTAGATCATCACCGGACCGAGGTCCGAGCCGCCGATGCCGATGTTGACGACGGTCTCGATCCGCTTGCCGGACACGCCCTTCCACTCGCCCGAGCGCACCCGTTCGGCGAAGGCATAGACCCGCTCGAGGACCTCGTGCACGTCGTGGTCGACGTCCTGTCCGTCGACGACGAGCGCCGGCCGTATGCCGGCCGGTCGCCGCAGTGCCGTGTGCAGGACCGAGCGGTTCTCGGTGACGTTGATCCGCTTACCGGCATACATCGCGTCGCGGCGGGCGGCGAGCTCGACCTGCTCGCCGAGGGCGACGAGCGCGGCGAGGATCTCGTCGGTGAGCAGGTTCTTGGACAGGTCGACGTGAAGGTCGGCGCAGGCGAAGCTCAGCCGGGTCGCCCGGTCGGGGTCGGCGACGAACCAGCCCCGCAGGTCGGGCGTGAGATCGGCGTGTAGCTGGCGCAGCTGCGCCCAGGCGGGGGTGCTCGTGGGGTCCACGGGGGCGGAGGAGGTCATGGCGGTCACCTTTCGGCAGCGGCTGTCGCCCTCCCACCCTATGGTGGGCGGCAGGCTCGGTTCGTTCGGTCTCGGCTCATGCGGTCGAGGTCACCACACGGGGGGTGCCCATGCCGGTGTGGCCGCCGGGCGCCGGTGGTCCTCTCGCGGCCGGCGACCGGGGCGGGTGACAGGGGCCCGTGGAGGTGGGCACACGGCATACGCTCGGGGCATGCGCCTCACCCACCTGGGCCACTCGTGTCTGCTCGTCGAGATCGCCGACCGGCGTCTCCTGCTCGACCCGGGAGCGTTCTCGGTGGGCTTCGAGGAGCTCACCGGGCTCGACGCGGTCCTGGTCACCCACCAGCACGCCGACCACCTGGACCCCGGGCGCCTCCCCGCCCTCGTGCGGGCCAACCCGAGTGCCCGGGTGCTCGCCGACCCGCAGAGCGCTGCGCTGTTGGCCGGCCTCGGTCTCGAGGTGACCCCGCTGCAGGCGGGCACCGACCTGCAGCTCGGCGACGTGACGGTCAGTCCGCGCGGGGAGTTGCACGCGTTCAACCACGATTGGATCCCCACGGTCGCCAACGTCGGGGTACGGATCGAGGCGGCGGGCGAGCCGGTGCTGTTCCACCCCGGCGATGCCTACGACGCCGCTCCGGGGGAGGTCGACGTGCTCGCGGTCCCCGTCAATGCCCCATGGTGCGCTGTGCGCGATTCGATCGCCTTCGTCCGCCGGATCGCCCCGCGTGCGATGGTGCCCATCCACGATGGGCTGCTCAACGAGATGCCCGGACGGACGCTCTATCTCTCGCACATCGCCAACAACGGCGGCGATGGGCTCACCCTGCACGATCTCGCTGGCGGCGGCTCGGTCACCCTCCCCTGAGCCTCCCCCCTCCCGCATGTAAGCGCTTGAGTGTTGCCGATTTGACGCGAAACACCGGCGTGTCGCGTCAAATCGGCAACACTCAAGCGCTTACATGCCCGAGAGGGCGAGCGTGGTCCACTTTCGGGCGGCGGGCGAGGGTGAGGAATCAGTCGGCGGCGAGGGAGGCGGCGCCGATGATGCCGGCGGCGTTCTGCAGCGCGGCCGGGATGATCGGGGTCCGCAGCGACAGCAGCGGGAGGAACTTGTCGGCCTTGCGCGACACGCCGCCACCGACGACGAACAGGTCCGGCCAGAGCAGGTCCTCCACGTGGCGGTAGTAGCGCTGGAGGCGCTTGGCCCACCGCTCCCAGCTGAGTCCTTCGCGCTCGCGGGCACTCGCCGCGGCTCGGGTCTCGGCGTCGTGCCCGTCGATCTCGAGGTGGCCGAGCTCGGCGTTGGGGATGAGCACCCCGTTGTGGATGAGGGCGATGCCGATGCCCGTGCCCAGGGTCGTGAGGATGACCAGACCACGCTGCCCCTGCGCCGCCCCGAAACGCGCCTCAGCCACACCCGCGGCGTCGGCGTCGTTGACGAGCAGACACCGTCGGCCCAGGGCCTGGCTGAAGATCTCCTGCCCAGGTGCGTCGATCCACGACTTGTCGATGTTGGCCGCGGTGCGGACGACTCCGTGCTGGACGACGCCCGGGATCGTTACCCCGATCGGTGCGTCCTTGGGCAGCCGGTCAGCCAGCTGGTCCGCGATCTGGTCGACGATGGCCGCCACGGCCTCCGGGGTGGACTTCGCCGGGGTGGCGATCTTCACCCGCTCGCCGAGTTGGACACCGGAGTCGACGTCGACCGGTGCCCCCTTGATGCCTGATCCGCCGATGTCGATGCCCAAGGCCACCCGTGCCGTCATGGGCTCATCCTTCCGCACTCGACGGGGCGACGAGCAGGTGCCTCTCGGAGAGCGGACTCACGGCAGCGTGAGGATCTCGGCGCCGGTCTCGGTCACGAGGATCGTGTGCTCGAACTGGGCCGATCGGCGCCGGTCGCGGGTGACGACCGTCCAACCGTCGTCCCACATCTCCCACTCGTGGCTGCCGAGGTTGAGCATCGGCTCGACCGTGAAGGTCATCCCGGGCTGGATGACCGTGTTGTATGCCGGCGCCGCGTCGTAGTGGGGGACGATGAGCCCGCTGTGGAAGGCGCTGCCGATCCCGTGGCCGGTGAAGTCACGGACCACCCCATAGCCGAACCGCCTTGCGTAGGAAGAGATCACGCGCCCGATCACGTTGATCTCGCGGCCCGGCGCGACGGCCTGTATGCCGCGGAGCATCGCCTCCCGGGTCCGCTCGACGAGCAACCGCGACTGCTCGTCGACCTCCCCGACGAGATAGGTCGCGTCCGTGTCGCCGTGCACTCCGCCGAGGTATGCCGTGATGTCGATGTTGACGATGTCGCCGTCCTGGAGGGGGCGGGCATCGGGTATGCCGTGGCACACGACCTCGTTGACCGACGTGCAGATCGACTTGGGGAAGCCGCGGTAGCCGAGGGTCGAGGGATAGGCGCCGTGGTCGAGGAGGAATTCGTGGGCGATCCGGTCGAGCTCGTCGGTCGTCACCCCGGGGGCGATCGCGGCAGCCGCAGCCGCCATCGCCTGCGCGGCCACCCGGCCGGCCACCCGCATCCGGGCGATCGTGTCCGCGTCCTTGACCTCGCTGCCCTGGAACCGCTCGGGGGCCGCCCGGTCGACGTACTCGGGCCGCGCGATGGTGGCGGGCACGGATCGGCGCGGGCTCACCTCGTGAGGTGTGACACGCGCGTAGGCAACCGGCATACGGCGGAGTCTAGGCGCGGCCACCCATCCGGGGGGCATACGGTGGGGACCGACGAATCCCGCAGGTGCACAGGAGGCTGCCGTGCAGTACTGGTACGACGTGACGACCGGTCAGGTGCAGACCGACGAGGATCGTGGCGCCGACGTCGACGTCCTCGGTCCCTATGACACGGCCGAAGAGGCCGCGCGCGCCCTCGAGACCGCGCACGAGCGGACCGAGAAGTGGGATGCCGAGGACCGCGCCTGGGACCAGCGCGGGGCCAGCCCCGAATGGGAGTCCGGTCAGGGCTGACGGGCCCAGATCTCGTCCCGCTCGGCCCCGCTCCAACCGGGCAGGGCCAACTCGAAGTCCCCGCGCAGCGCCTGCTCCCGGGCGACCGCGTCGGCGATCGGGTGGAGCCGGCGGGTCGTCCCGGTCACCTGCACGAGCGTGCGGGCCACGAGCTGGTCGACCTGGTCCGCGCGGCGCTCGACACGATCGACCCACTCCGCTCGACTGACCATTCCACGAGAGGAAGGTCCGCCACCGCCCCGCGCTACTTGCGAGAGGGGGTGGGGCGGGTGAGTCGGGCGGCCCGGGTGCCCAGTCGGCGGGCCGCGACCCGGAGTGCAGCCCTCAGGGTGGGTCCGAAGCCGTTGACGGTGGTGAGGAGAGCGTTGAGTCGGTCGAGGCTGGCGAAGGCGTGATCCGCGCTCGCCCCATCGACGCCGTGCAGCAGTTCGATCCCGATGAATCCGGCGCTGATGGCCGAGGCCAGGTCGGCGCTGTCGAGCAACTCGCCCGCGGGGGTGGGAGCCACGACCCGGTCGAGGACCGAACGGACCTGCGCGGTCCACAGCCCGACGGCATGCTTGCTGGCGCGGGCGAGCACGGGGTCGTGTTGCCCACCCGCCATCAGTTGGGCCATGACGGCGACGTGCCCGCGACGGCGTTCCTCGTCGTGGACTCGCATGCCGACCTCGAGAAGCTCGGCCAGTGAGGTCACCTGCGAGAAGCCCTCGGCATAGCGGGCCACACTGCGCTCGACGGCCTCGTTGGACGCGGCCTCGATGAGCTCGTTGACCGTGCCGAAGTGGTAGAAGATCAGGGCCTGGTTGACGCCGGCTGCCGTGCCGATGGCTCGAGCCGAGGCAGCGGACAGACCCTTGGTGCGCACGACGTCGAAGGCGGCAAGGCGCAGCCGCTCCTTGGTGTCCGCCGTGGATGCCATGGGGGCATCCTGCCGAATCCGGCGCCTCACGTGGTGGAGGTCGGGCATCGCGACCCTTGAGCGTGTGCTCAAACAGGTCTACTCTCCGTGTTGAGCAAGCGCTCAAACCAACGTCCGGCCCCCTTGGGAGGTCCCACGATGGACGCGGTGACAGGTGCCTTCAGCTACTCGGGCGCAGCGATTGCCGGCGAACTGGTCCGGAGGGGCCGCCAGGTGTGTCCGCTCACCAACCATCCGGTGCCCCTCGTGGCGCTCGTCCTGGTGGCCGGGTTGGCCGGTTGTGCTGCCGCGGCACCACCGTCGGCCGGGACCTCCGCTTCGGCACGGACGACGGCTGCCGTCGACCGGTCCGATCCCGGGAGCGTGGCCGTGGCCTTCACCATGGCGGTCGCCGGTCAGGACTACGGGGCGGCAAGCGCCCTGCTCGACCCGGCGAAGCGAGGCATCCTCTCCGCGCTCGCGCTGGGGGCGACTGGGTCAACCGCCAAGGCGTCGGGAAACCTGTCCAGCGGCCGACAGCAGATCGCGAACGACATGGGAACCGTGGCACTGGTCGGCCGCCTGTGCCGAGAGGCGTCCGGGGCTCAAGCGCCGACCGCTCAAGTCCCCGACTGCATCGAGAACCGCGATCCCGACACGGACTCGCCGCTGTTCACGGTGCACGTCGTGCGCATCGACGGCCAGTGGTACGCGACGTTCGCGATGCCGACAGCGACGGGCAGCTCGTCGACGCACCCACCGTCCTGACCAGGGACTCGTCCGGGGTGCCCGACCGGACGGCAAGGAGCGGCGTGTGCGTGGGGAGACCCACGCACACGCCGCCTCCCGCATGGCGAGCCAGGTCCCCCCGCGTTGTGTAACCGGGCGGAAACACCGGTGGTGGAGGATCGACACATGGACCGTCAGCAAGAGTTCGTCCTGCGCACGATCGAGGAGCGGGATATCCGGTTCGTCCGGTTGTGGTTCACCGACGTCGTGGGCACGCTCAAGTCGGTGGCCGTCGCCCCGGCCGAGCTCGAGGGGGCCTTCGCCGAGGGGATCGGCTTTGACGGTTCGGCGATCGAGGGCCTCTCGCGGATCTACGAGGCCGACATGCTCGCCAAGCCCGATCCGTCGACCTTCCAAGTGCTGCCCTGGCGGGGCGAGAGCCCGGGCACCGCCCGGATGTTCTGCGACCTGCTCACCCCCGACGGTCAGCCGAGCTTCGCCGACCCGCGTCACGTGTTGCGTCGCGCGCTGGGCAAGGCCAGCGACCTGGGCTTCACCTTCTACACCCACCCGGAGATCGAGTTCTTCCTCCTGCACCAACCCAAGGGCAAGCGGATCACGCCGGTGCCGGTCGACGAGGCCGGCTACTTCGACCACGTCGCCCACGGCACCGCCCACGACTTCCGTCGCGCGGCGATCACCCTGCTGGAAAACATGGGGATCTCGGTCGAGTTCAGCCATCACGAGGGTGCGCCCGGACAGAACGAGATCGACCTGCGCTATGCCGACGCGCTCTCGACGGCTGACAACATCATGACCTTCCGGGCCGTCGTCAAGGAGGTCGCTCTCGGTCAGGGCGTTCTCGCGTCGTTCATGCCCAAGCCCTTCCGCGAGCACCCCGGCTCGGGGATGCACACTCATCTGAGCCTCTTCGAGGGCGATACCAACGCCTTCCACGAGGGTGGCGCCCCCTACCAGCTGTCCCAGACCGGACGGCAGTTCATCGCCGGTCTGTTGCGCCACGGTGCCGAGATCACTGCGGTGACCAACCAGTGGGTGAACAGCTACAAGCGGCTCTGGGGCGGCGGCGAGGCACCGGCATACCTCACCTGGGGGCACAACAACCGGTCGGCGCTCGTGCGCGTGCCGATGTACAAGCCGGACAAAGGCAACTCCACCCGGGTCGAGGTCCGTTCGATCGACTCGGCGTGCAATCCCTACCTCGCCTTCGCCGTCCTGCTCGCCGCCGGACTCAAAGGGATCGAGGAGGGCTACGAACTGCCGCCCGAGGCGGAGGACGACGTCTGGCAGCTCACCGACGCCGAGCGCCGGGCGATGGGGATCGAACCGCTGCC
>JAKPEG010000014.1 GCA_029552065.1 Actinomycetes bacterium | reverse complement strand
GGCCAGGGCGAACTGGGTCTGGCCTGCGCGCTCGGCCACCTCGGTGAAGGCGCGCGCGGCCCGGACGACGTCGGGGTCGTCCGGAGCCCACCACCGCAGGAATCCCGCGGCGAGCTGGGCGCTCGCACCGAGCTGTCGGGTGGTGACGAAGGCGAGTTTGTGGAAGGCCGGCTCGTCGTCGACGATCCGGGGCAGGGTCGCGACGAGATGTGCGCGCAGCCGCTCGACGGGGTTGCTCGCCGGTGCCCGCCCGAGATGGGACCGCACGGCGTCGGCGACCTCGGTCCGCATCCGTTGCTCGGTCGTTGCCGCGCAGAGGGTGACGAGCTCGACGTAGGGGATCGGCACCCACGTGCGCGGTGCCTGCTCGGACCACAGGGCCTCGAAGTCCTCGCCCTCGAGGGCATAGCAGCCGGCGTTGTGCAGGTAGGTCATCGTCCGCGCTGCCGGGTCCAGACGCAGCGGCGTGATGCTCGTCTTCGTGTGCTCGTTGCGGTATGCCGTGCCGGCCGTGTCGGGTAGCCACCAGCTGTCGGTCTCGACTGTCATCAGCCGGCCGGTGTCGAGGTGGTGGGCCACGTGCTCGAGCAGCGGTCGCCAGGTGTTGTATTCGACGACCGACAGGCCGTGGCGCTGCAGGTCGTCGCTGCCGGGCTTGAGGGTCACCCAGGCGTCGCCGAGGAAATCGGCGCTCAGGGCGACGACGCCGAGAGCCTCGGGATGCCGGCCGGTGACGTTGAGCAGTTCGAGGTAGAGGTCGAGGGCACAGTTGGTCTCCGGCCACGGCGTGCCCGGCCCGTGGACCGGCGCGGGCCGGTGGGAGGCCGGGTCGAGGGCGGCGAGGGGGGCGAAGGCGTGGGCCATGGGGCAGCCCCGTCAAACCCCGAGCAGCGTGCGCACCTGCGCCGGCCACGAGCCCAGGTCCATCCCGTGCCGGGCGAAGAGGGCGTTGGCGGTGCGCTCGACGCCGATCCCCGAGCAGGAGCTGTGGGCGGGCTCGCCGTCGGGCAGCGTGATGCCGAAGTTGACCCCGAAGTGGGTGCGGTGGGCGTTGCCGGAGGCGATCGCCGTCGGCGCGTCGTCGTAGACGTGGGTGAGCACCTCGAACTTCAGGGCGTCCTCGCGCTGACCCCGGGCGAGGATCCGCCCCGCGCGGCCGAAGAACGGGTCGTTGGCGACGTCGACCTCGACGACGAGACCGAGATCGGTCATGAGCTCGCGCGTGATGGCCAGCCACCGGTCGCGGTGATCGAGGGCCCCGTCCTCGGTGCCGAGGTAGATCTCCTCGTGGATGCGGAAGGTGACCATCCGCATGGGGTCCGCGCTCGGTTCGTGCCGGAAGCACGTGCCGAGCGCGTCGAGCCGGACCGGTGCGGGCAGGACGCCGGTGAAGTGCCGGTAGACGTTGTGACACGTGGCCGGCACGAGGGTGGCCTGCGACGGGGTGAGCCGCCCGGCCCAGTCGGCCCCCGACTCGCGGGTGGCGAGCAACTCGGCGTGCTCGGCGTCGCCGCCGTCGAAGACATCGACGACCCCGGTGAGGTTGGGGAAGGACTCGAGGTAGTCGGTCCGTTCGAAGGTCTCCCGGGACATGAGCGGCGGGAAGTACCACCGGACCGGGTCCGCGCCCGGCTCGACCCGGGCGCGCGCCGCCTCGATGATGCCCATCGCGACCGCCTCGTATGCCGCGCTGCGCCCGTAGATGCCCGGCAGGCCGCTGTCGATCTGGTGCCCGGCGGCCACCAGCCGGTCCCGCAGGAGGGCCCGGGCCTCGGGCCCGGAGCCGAGCGACCCGGTCACCAGGCACCGCCGCGCCGGTTGATGAGTTCGAGCGAGGCGCTGTTGCCGAGGATCCGGTCGTTGTTCACCATGATCGCGGCGCCGAAGGCGTCGCGCAGCAACCGGTCGAGCGAATAGGGGGTGTCCAGCCGATAGCCGGCGATGCCGGTGATCAGCATGGCTCGGCTCACGATGTCGACAATCGTCGTAGAGGCGTAGACCTTGAGCCCGTTCATCGCGAGGGCGAAGGGGACCGAGTCCAACTCCGGGTCGCTCGGCGCGAGCCGGTCGAACCGCTCGGCGGCATGGTGGACCGTGGAGGCGAAGGTCTGCAGGGTGATTTGCAGTTCCGCCAACCGGGGTGCGCCGGGCGGCATACTGCCCGGGTTCTTGCGCGCGGCGTTCTGGACGAAGGCACGCGCCTTGCCCACGGCCTCGTTCGCGATCCCCAGCCACACCGAGGCCCAGAAGATGTGCGCCCCGGGCAGCATGCAGCGGGCGAGCATGTCGGCGAACGGCTCGGGGAAGATCGCCTCGGTCGTGTTTTCCGTGCGCAGGATGTAGCCGGGGGAGCAGGTGCCACGGAAGCCCATGACGTTCCACGGGAAGGTCTTCTCCAGCTGCACGTGGGCGCGGTCGCAGTAGACGAGCACCTGGTCGGCCGGACCCGCGTCCGGGTTGCGCCGGGCCGTGACGACGATGACGTCCGAGTCGTCGGCGTAGGAGATGACCGGTGCGTTCTTCTCGAGGGCGAAGTGGCCCGCGTCGTCGGCCTCGACCGCGCAGGTCGAGCTGCGCAGGTCGCCGCCGATGCCGATCTCGGTGGTCGCCGACGCGATGAGCAGCTGCTTGTCGGCCGCCTCACGCCGCCGCTGGGCGAAGTAGGGGGTATCGGCGTGCCGGACCAGCCCGGCGATCTGGTTCTGGTGCATCGCATAGACCATGCCGGTCGATCCGCAGGCGGCGGCGAGCAACTCGGTGACCTCGCCGATCTCGCGGTAGCTGCGGCCCTCGCCGCCGTCCTCGGTGGCCACCATGAGGGCGAGCAAGCGCTGCTCCTTGATCGCCTCGAGCGCCTCCCGCGGGAAGCGCGAGTCGCGGTCGACCTCGTCGGCGTGCGCGCGGGCGACCGCCGCAGCGGCCTCGGCCCGGGACCTCAGCTCGGCGTCCACGTCACACCTCCGCGAGCAGGCCGGAGACGGCCGCATCGATGTCGGCGATGGTCTGGAAGGTCGCCCTCCGCAGGAGCTCGTCGGGGAACTCCACGTCGAAGGCGTCCTCGAGCGCGAGCATGACGTTGACGCTCGCGTGCGAGGTCATCCCGGCCTCGTAGAGGTCGTCGGAGACTCCGATGGTCGCGGCGTCGGTCGCCAGCCGCGCATGCGCCGCGAGGACGTCGCGGATCTTCTGTTCGTTCACTGCCGTTCCCCTCAGTCGTGCCCCGTGTTGGTGGTGCTGCCGTGCGGTCGTTGCCTTGTGCGGTCCTGCCTTGGTGCGGTCAGCGGTGGGTTGGTGAGCGGTCGTGCGCGACGGCGACGGCGAGTGCCGTGTCACCGCTGTGGGAGATCGATACCTCGACCCCTGATACCTCCGTTGCCGTGGCGTGCTCCCGGGCACGCCCGTGCAGGCGGACGACCGGCCATCCCTCGTCGTCGCGGACGATCTCGATGTCGGTCCACGGCAGCGGCCGGCTGCGCGGATAGCGCAGGGCCTTGAACACCGCCTCCTTCGCCGCGAAGCGCCCCGCGAGGTATGCCGCCCGTCGTCCGGCGGCCATGCCGACGGTGGCTTGTGCCTCGACGTCGGTGAAGGTCCGGGCGAGATAGCGCGCGCCGAAGGCTTCGAGGCTGTCGGCGACCTCGATCACGGTGAGCTGGTCGACCCCGATCCCCCGCATCTACCCCGCCCGCTTATGCCCCGATCCGGCGACCGATTCGCCCGGTCGTGTCGAGCATACGGCGGCCTGGGGACGCGTGCTGAACAATGGGGGATTCCCGGGTCCGCGCTTACTTCCCGGCAGCCAGCCGCGCTGCCGCCGGTCGTCTTCCGCGTCAACCGTCGGCGCGGTCGGCGACGGTGACCGACAGCCCCAACCAGTCGACCACCGTCTGCAGGTCCGCCTGCAGACGGTCCAAGGAATAGGTCGACGCCACCGACTCGGCCGCCTGCAGACCGTCCGCCCGGACTGCCGCGGGGTCGTCCTCGAACCGGTCGAGCACCGCGCGGACCGCGATCGCGTAGGCGCGCACGTCGCACTCGTCGACGACCGTCGAGGGAGCCAGCCGGAACAATTCCCGGGCACCCATCGCGGCATACCCGACGACGTAACAGCCGCTTGCCATGGCTTCGGCGACGGGCAGCCCGAAACCCTCCCGGTAGCCGAACGCGAGGAACACGGCGCAGCTGCGCATCGCGGCCGCGACCTCGGCCTGGGTGCCGCTGATCGGCAGGAGTTCCCAGCCACGCAGTTCCTCGCGTTGACGCAGGATGCGCAGGACGAAGTCGCGGTCCTCGGCGCGCCGACCGCGGGCGAGGTAGCCGATCCGGCGTCCGGGGGGCGACTGCGCCGGACGGAAGACGGCGGGGTCGATCGGGGGGCGGGTGTGGAACACCGGCAGCTGGGGGAAGGTGTGGCGTAGGAGATCGACCCCGTCGTGCGAGACGGTGAGCAGCCCGACGACGCCGGGCACGTCATAGGGCCGCGCGGGCCGCGAGGGATCCTCGGGCACCCGGGTGAACGTGTAGTAGGGGCCCTGGTTGAAGACTAGGCAGCGGATGCCGGCCGGGAGTCGGTCCAGGGCCGGACCGTTCCACTCAGGCAGGACGAGGGCGTCCGCGGGGCCGATCCGCAGCCGATCGCTTGCGAGCGTCGGGACGTCGCTGCCGAACCAGTCGGGGGGCTGCTGCCCTGCCCTCGTGACGATGGCTGCCGGCACGCCCATCGTGCGCAGCGCGGCCACGTGCTGGTACATCACCCGGATCCCGCCGAACGGCTCCCGGGAGGCGGGCGGCAGATAGAGCATCCGGCCGGGACCTCGCCGATCGTCGACGAGCAGCTCCGGCAGCCGACGACCGCGCAGGTCCCGATAGGTGGACAGGGACCTGGCCAAGCTGGCCGCTCGGCCGGTCATCCCGGCTCTTCCAGGTGGGTGATGATGCTCGTGAGCAGGGCCTCCCGACAGCCCGGCAGGAAGAGCGCGTGGTCGATGCCGGGCGGTTGCTGCACCGCGATCCGGCGGCCCCGGCTGCGTGCGACCCGGAGCGCGTCCGGTCCCCGTTTGGCGCGGAAGACCGCGTGGTCGTGGTCGGACATCACGAGCGTCATCCGGGTGATGGAGTCGCCGCCGAGGATGAGGTCGGCGGGGGAGTTGAGCGAGAGGGTCCGGGCGAGCCGACGCCAGACCGGGAAGGGGAGGGAGCGCTGGGCGCGGCGCCCGACCCGCCTCTTCAGGCCCGTGGTCCGGGTGGGCGCTGCGGCCTGGCCCCAGGCCTCGGGCATCGTGAGCGTCCTCGTGCTCGGTCGGACCGACCACAGGCCGACGTTGACCGCGCAGACCGAGGCGAGCAGGTCGCGCAGGTTCGGCTGCAGCAGGAGCGTTCCGCCCGCGCACAGCCCGACCCCGTGGGGCAGGAGGTGGGTGCGTTCGCGTAGCCAGCGCAGCGCGTCCCCGAGGTCGGCCACCGCCAGGGGCTGGTAGGGGCTCGGCTGGGTGATGTCGCCGGGGTATGCCGCGTCGCCGACTCCGTGTCGGTCGAAGCGCAGCACGGTGAATCCCTGCTCGGCCAGCCGGCGGGCGGTATAGGACCACAGCCCGCTCGGTCCGTCCATGGGTTCCGAACTGCCGCCGACGAGCAGGACCGCCCCGGTGGGCGCGGTGAGCGGTTCGGTGAGCAGGCCGGGCAGGCCGCTCGGCCCGACCTGGACGAAGGTCTCCCGGAAGCGGGGGTTGTCGGCTACCTGGGTGAAGTGGCCAGCGACCGGAGCAGGCCTGCCCCGCTCCTGCGTGACCGACCAACGGACGATGCGCGCGAGGGTCTCGGTGGGCACGATGGATTCCTCGGAGAGGGCGTCGACCATCGCCTCTTGGCCGGCGACCGGTTCGACGGTCGCTCCCGCGTCGGAGAGTCGACGCAGCACGCGGGTCTCGATCGGCGCCTCACGGGTGAGCACGAGGATGCGATCGGGGCGGGCGAGGATGCCCGGCAGGCCCAGGTCGCCGATCGAGCGTGCCTGGGCCTGGGTGTGATACGTGCCCGGCCCGGCCGAACCGCCCTCGGCCACGTCGATCGCACCCGGCACGATCGCCATGAGCAGCCCGCGCTGCTGACGCAGGAACGTGCGACCGGAGAAGGCGGGGTCCCACAACAGCAGGCGCACGTCCCCCAACGCCCCCACGGCGTTGGCTGCGATCACCGCTCCCAGCCGCAGTCCGAGGACCTGGGTGGGCAGGTCGACCTGTCCGTGGCACCAGCGCAGGACCGCGCGCAGGTCCTCGATCCACACCCCTGCGGGATCCTCGCTGTCGAGGTCGGACGAGCTCCCCGTGCCCGTCCACGAGAACCGCACCGCCATCGCGCCGCTCGCGGCGAGGTCGATCGCGAGCTGGCGCATAGCGCGATGGCTCGTCGCCTGCTCACGGCCGGAGGAGGGGGCGAGCACGACGACCCGATCGGGTCGTCCGTCCTGCGGCAGATGGACCCAGGCCTCGAGGAATCCGGTCGTCGAGGGGATCCAGGTCGGTCGTCCCAGACCGAGGGTCTGGCTCTCGGGCACCGTCGTCATGCGCCGAGCTCCGGGGCGGCCGCGAAGTAGGTGGCTCGGATCCGCGCCACGTGTCGGCGGATCCAGCGCCAACAGATCGCGAGGTAGACCGCCCCCCCGGCGAGTCCACCGAGGAGGAGCCCGGCCCACGGGGACGCGGTCCGTTCGCTCACGAGCCACGCCGCACCGGAGGCAGCCAGGGTGCCCAGGAGCGGCCAACTCAGTCCCGGAGTGAGCCAGGACAGCCCGAGATGGACGCGCCGGTGAATGGTGAGGAGATAGGCGGGGATGACGACGAACAGGCCCACGACCAGATGCGCGACGGCCGCCCCGGTGATACCGCCCAGCCGCACCCCGACGAACATCGCCGGGATGAGGAAGACGAGCCACAACGCCTGGAGGGCGAGCAGCTGACCGGTCATCCCTTCTGCGACGAGGATGTCGGACAGGACGAACTGGACTATCCGCGCGCTCACGAAGGCTCCCAGGGCGACCAGTGGTGCCGCCGCTGGCGACCACCGGGTGCCGTAGATGTCCTGGACGAGGGGCAGCGCCAGGACCGCGAGCAGCCCACCCACCGGGAGCGAGGCGGCCAGCAGGGTCGTCGTCGCCGCCTCGACGTGGGCGCGCAGTTCCTCGCGGTTGCCGCGACTGCGCGCGAACGTGGTCATCGTCGTGTTCATGAGGATGCCCGTGAGGATGCCGACCGGCCACGAGGCCACGGTGAAGGCCAGGTTGTAGTAGCCCAGTTCCTCGGTGCCCTCGAGGGTGCTGATGGTGATCGTGTCGACGTTCTGGATGGCGACCGTCAGGGCGAAGGCGCCGGCGAGCGGCAGACTGAAGCGCAGGAGTCGGGTCGCAACCGGACCGGTCAGGCCAAAGGGGTAGCGCTCCTTCACCTGCACGTTGAGTGCCACCGCAGAGGCGGCCTGCCCGGCGAGCCTCGACCAGGCAAGGGCCATCACGCCGAAGCCGAGGAGGGCCAGGGCGATGAGGACCACGGCGGAGACGAGCGCGTTGGAGGCATCGGAGAGGAACCGCTCACGCTGGCGGTAGTCGCGGGCGAGGATCGCGGCCGGCACCGAGCCGAGGCAGCCCACGACCATGGTGAGTGCCAATACCCGGATCGCCGGCGCCGCTTCGACGGCGCCGAGCAGCCCCGTGATCGGCTCGGCCAGCAGCGCCATGGTCCCCGCGAGGAAGACGGTGGCCAAGAGGTTGAGGGTCATCACCGAGGGCCCGATCTCCCGGGTGTTGTCGACCTCCCTGATGATCGCCTGCGTCACGCCGAGGTCCGACAGGGTGAGCACGATCCCGTAGACCGTCAGGGCGACGGCGAAGACCCCGAATTCGCGCGGAGCGATGAGCCGCGCCGCGACCACCCCGACGAGGAAGGTGCTGATCCGCAGGACGAGCGCGCTGAGACTGCTCCAGCGGATGCCGCGTCCGACTTGGTGATAGCCGTCCTGCGCGACCTGTTGCTCCACTTCACGTTCCATACCCCCGTGCCCGGCTCAGGTCCGCGGGACCCGCCCCGGGGCTGCCCCCTTCGACGATGTGATGCGTGAATGTGCTGCGTGCGTCTCCCGGCGCCGCTTCGCACGTCTCCCGACTCTGTGCCCCGGGCCCGGCGCGACCCACCTACGAGAATACCGACGGGCTTCGCTCCGCGGACCCAGTCCGGCCAGAAGGCGGGTCAGGTCCCCGTGGACTCCTGGGTCACCGAAGGAGCGGGGGTCCCGCGGCGCAGTGCTTGGGTCGCCGGCAGGATCGCGGACGGGTTGGCCGGCGTCTCGGCCGCCTCCTCGCGGGCCAGCCGATGGACCGCCCCGGCGAGGCCGATGTTGAGGAAGAGCAGGCCGGCCGCCTGGGGGAAGGCGAACTGGTCGTAGAACGCGAAGGCGAGTGATCCGGCCACCACGGCCGCGGCTATCGCCTGAGCGAGTTCCTTGTCGTGAGGTGCGAGCGAGGCGACCCGCGCGCGATGGGCGCTCACCACCGCGACGACGAGCAGCGCGAGAAAGGCACCGAGCCCGATGACTCCGGCCTCGATCGCCATCCCGAGGAAGCCGTTGTCGAGGATGCGGTAGCGGGGGAGGAAGGTTCCCTGGCCGCGCCCCAACCAGGGGCTGCGGCCGATGAGGTCGAATGCGTAGGTGTAGCTCTCGGTGCGCGACGCGACGCTGGGATCGTCGGCGGAGGAGGTGAACATCCCGCGCAGCGTTCCCACCAGCCCGGGGACCGCGACCGAGACGGCGGCGATCCCACCGAGCATGGCGAACGGGAGCAGCGCACGCGCGCGGTTGGACCAGGCGAAGGCGAGGACGAGCACGCTGGCCAGCGAACACACGATGGCCGTGCGGCTCACGCTGAACATCACGGCCAGTCCGATCGCCCCGACCCAGAGCCACGCCCGGACCCGATCGTCCCTGGGGGCGAAGCGTGCCCGAGCGAGTGCCAGCGGGAGCACCATGGCCATCACGCTGCCGAACTCGATGGGATGCGACGCCGTGCCACTGGGACGGGAGAACAAGCCGCGGGTGATGAGCGAGGCATCGGCCGGGATCTCGACGGTGAGTCCCGGAATTGGGATGCGGTCGATCCAGATCTGTCGGGTGACGGCCTGGAAGACAGCGAGGAGGGCGATCAGTCCGCCACCCGTGGTCAGCCTCCGGACGAAGGTCCACACCTGCTCGCGGCTCGACAGGCCGTCGGACACCATGAGGGCGAGACCGACGAGCGCGAGGAAGCGCACGAGTGTGCCGTCCGCCGGAGTGATCTCGTCCGCCGGCATCGGCTGGGTCATTGCGTGGGCGTAGACGGCAAGCGCGACGATCATGAGGGCGATCGCCGCGCGCCGGACCGGCCGGCCGATCGTGGCGGAGCTCGACGTCTGGCCGGCGACGGACGCCCACACCCACAGACCGAGAATGCCGACCGTGAGCAAGGTCGACGGTGCCCCCAGGGTGCCCAGCGGCCCGATGATGGCGCGCGAGGGGAGGGCCAGCACGAGCACGAGGTAGCAGGTGAGGATCCAGAGCGGACCCCGGTCCCTAAGCACGTCGGGCGGTCTCGAGCTGCGCAGTCGTCGCGGCCTCGGGCGATCGGCGAGCCATGCGCCAGGAGTCGACGAGCACGATGAGCAGCAGGAGCAGGAAGCCGACCCCCAGACCGGCCGCGCCGCTCATCTGGATCTGCTTCTTGTGGTCGGCCTGACCGTGGGTGTCGGTGGCGAGATAAAGCAGGGTGATCCGGTCCTGTGCCTTCACTCCGAGCTGGTCCTGCACCTGACCCAGCAGGGTGAGCACCCGCTGCTTGATGAAGTCGAGCGCCTCTCTGCTGGTGTCTTCGCTGCCGGAGGTCGTCGTGACGAGGACCATCGGGGCGCTGGACGTGGGGTCACCGGCGATGTCGACGGTCACCCCGCGGAAGCGCTCCTTGATGGCGTCGCCGGTGTCCTGCCCGTCGAGGGCGCGCAGCAGCGCGTCGCGTGCCTGGCCGAGGCCACCCATGTAGAGCAACGGATTGTTCGGAGCGTATGGAGCGGCCTGTTGGGCCTGCGTGATGATCGACTGTGGAGGCACCAAGACGCCCGTTGCGGACAGCGCATAGCTGCTGCCGATTCGAAGGGCGACCGCTGCCGCGACCACGACGGCCAGCGAGAGCGCCGTCAACGACAGCAACCAGCGTCGGCGGAGCGTCAGCCCCATCCCCCGTAGATCCACGATGCTCTCCCTAGCGATCTTGGCTTCATCATATGCAGTCGACGTCTAGACTCGAGGCAGTTCTTGCGGTGGACGGGGGGCCAAAATGACTGTGGTGCGGCTCCTTCGGTTGATCCGTACCCGGTGGTGGTTGGTGGCCGGCGGACTCGTCGCCACAGCGCTTTTCGTCGCGTTGGCCGCCGACGGCCAGACCGTCTACTCCGCGAAGGCGACGCTCACCGTCCAGGCGCCAACGGACACGGCGCGCCCGCGCCCGTGGATGTCCGTCGATCCGGTCGCCGACCCCATTCCCGCAACGGGCGTGCTCGTGGCCCTCGTCAACGGGACCCACCCGTTGGTGCGGTCGACCTCGCCGGATGCGACGCTCTACGGCGAGGGCCTGCGCAGGGCCACGAGTGCCCGGCTGCTCAACACCGGTAGCCAATGGGTATCCATCGTGCGGGATCCGGTGATCGAGATCGAGGTCGTCGACTCGGACGAACCGCGAGCCGCCTCGGCGCTCACCGCGGAGGTGGCCCGGGTCACCTCCGAGCTGGACGCGCTGCAGGAAAATCTCGCCGTCGCCGACCCGCAACGGCTCACCCTCGTGCTCACGCCTGCGGAGCCCAGCTTTGCTGCCGTGCCGTCCAGCCGGGCGCGGGCCATGGGCGCCACCCTCATGGCGGGGTTGTGCCTGACGATCGCCCTCGCCTACTGGGGGGATCGCTGGCTTCGGGGGCTGCGCCAGCGCCACCAGGCCTCGGTCACCGTGCGAACGGCGTGATCGTGGGCGCCACAGTCCCGGCGGCGGCGCCGTCTGGCCGCGAGGGCAGGGGCGAGTGGGCGGGAGTGGCTGCCGCCGTCACGGTGGCACTCGCCCTGCGGCTCTACGCCTTGGGCAGCCAGCCGTTGTGGATGGACGAGGTGGCGTCGTTGCGCAACGCCCTCGCAGTCCGGGCCGGGGGTGTCGCAGCGGTCGCCGCGGTGGATCACGTGGCACCGCTCTCGCACGCGCTTGAGGCGGCCTCGATCGCGGTGGGTGGTCCGACTGAATTCTGGCTGCGTCTGCCGGCCGCGGTGGCCGGGGTGGCGACCGTCCTACTCGTCCACCTTCTCGCCCGGCGACTCGGGGCGACGCGGCGCGTGCGCGTGGCAGCGGTCTTCCTCGTCGCCGTGAACCCGCTGGCCGTGTGGTACTCGCAAGAGGCCCGGATGTACTCGTTGCTCCTGGCGATCGCCGTGGGCTACCTCGTGGTGTGCTGGCGCTTCGTCGAAGGCCGGGCGACCGGGAGGACGGTCGTGGCCGCCGCATTCCTGTGCGCCGCAGGCCTGTGGACCCATCACTACCTGGCGCTGCTCGTGTGCGCCTTCGGTCTGTTCCTGCTCGTGGTGCGTGGCTGGCGTGACCGGCAGTTCTGGTGGTGGACCGCGGCACAGGCGGGCGGTGCGCTGCTGTTCGTGCCCTGGCTCGTGCTCACCTCGCAACGCAGCGAGGGAACCGGCTTCGAGAAGGCCGGGCTGCTCGCCTGGTTCCCCTACACGGTGGTGACGTTCTTCTCGGGTCTGTCCATGGGCCCGTCGGTCCGCGAGTTGCGCGAGCAACCGCTCACGGTCGCCCTGGCCGCCAACGCCCCCGCACTCGCACTCATCACGGCCTGCTGCGTTGTCGTCCTCGTGGTCGGGGCCCGCTACTGGTGGCAGCAGAGCCGCCGGATCGCGGGCTTCCTGCTCTGTTGTGGGACCGTGCCGATCATCCTGGCGATCGCAGTCACGGTGCCGACCGGGGTGTCCTACAACGTCCGTTACGCGATCACCGCCCTGCCGGCATGGATCCTCCTCACCGCCGGGGCGATCGCGGGCCACCCCAGGCGGACGGGGTCCCGGGTGGCGGCCGGTCTGGTCGCCCTCGTCACGGTGGTGTCCCTGGTCGGTTGGTACGGCAACGACCGCTATGCCAAGGAGGACCTGCGGTCGGCGGCCGCGGCGCTGCGCGCACAGGCCGCCCCGGAAGACCGAGTCATCCTCGACGGAGTGAATGCGCGTCTGGCCCTCGGCTACTACGGGTGGACCTGCCGTCCGGGAGACGTCGCCGTGCAGAGCCCGGTCGGCGCCGATGCGCTGGCCCTCGCCCTGAGTCGACGGTCTTCGCCGGGACGCACCTGGCTGCTCGTCTACCGGCCGTGGGAGACCGACCCCGCGGGGGTGGTCGAGTCGTCCCTCGGTGCCGCGGGCGGTCTGCGCACCGTTGCCGGCTGGCCGGGGGTGCGTCTGCTCGCGGCTGACGGTGTGACCGACTTCCCGCAGGCCCCGGGGCTGGTCCTCGGCTGCGCCGACTGATCGGGCGCGTTCGAGCGGGTCGAGGACCAGCTCAGCGGGTCGTCTCGTCACGCGCCCAGCGCGTGGCCCCGCTGCGCCGCGACGGCAGGCGAGCGCCCACCGCGAACGCGACATAGACCGCGGCGTCCCACCAGCAGGTGGGGGCGGCGTTTGCGCGAAGTAGCGCGCGCAGCGCGGAGGAGGACCGCGATCGTGTTCTGGGCGGGTCGGTCGTGCCGCCGAGCCCGTAGACCCGCCGGAGTGTGCGCAGCAGGGCGCGGCTCGTGCGCGGCGTGCGAACGAGGACCGGACCCGACTCGACGATCGCCACCTCGTGCGGGTCGAACTGCTCGGCGACGAACAGATCGTCCGCCGCCCCCTCCGGGAACTCGCCCCACCGGGACCGACCGAGCTCGGACACCGCATAGCAGCCCGCGCCCCACAGCTGCCCGACGAGTTCCGGAGTGCGCTGCCGGGCCCGGTAGAAGGCGCGCACGAAGGGGTCGCCGCCCTCGGTGAGGTAGCGCAGGGTCGGCCTCGCCGCCAGGGCCGGGCCACGGCCGAGGGCTCGGAAGACCGCCTCGAGGGACTCGGGGTCCACCTCGACGTCGGCGTCGAGATAGACGCGGGGGAAGGCCGAGGCCAGCCGGTCACCCTCGTTGAGGGCACCGGCCTTCGACGGCCGGGTGACGTGGACGACACGCGCGTCGAGCGGGGCGCCGTGGCGGGTGGCGACGCCGACCGTGTCGTCCGAGCACCCGTTGGCGACGACGATCACCTCGATGTCCGGTGACAATCCCCCTGCCGACAGCCGGTCGAGCAATCGGCCGATCACTCGCGCCTCGTCGTGCGCGGGCAGGATCAGGCTCGCCCGTGCGGTCACCGGGTCGCTCGCGGCAGGGACGACCAGGTATGCCGTCGGGCGAGGACCTGCGCGACGTGCCGGCTCGTCGGGTGGTGCACTCGGGCGGCATGGTGGGCCACGAGGACCGCCCGGTAGGCCAGGGTCGTGGCGCGGTTGTGTCGACGGCCGTAGTCCCGAACCTTGTTGACTGCCTGGAGCGCCTCCAGCGCCTCCGAACGCCCGGACCCGCCGCCTTCGTGGACGACCTCGGCGTCCGGGAGGAAGCGCACCCGCCAGCCCCGCTCCCGCACGCGCCGGGCATAGTCGACCTCCTCGGAGTAGAGGAAGAAGCTCTCGTCCCAGTCGCCCACGTCCGCGTCGCACCGTCCCGAGACCACCCACGCGGCCCCGCTCGCCCAATCGACGTCGCCGGCCCGCTCGTATGCCGCGTCGTCGCGCACGGTGGTGCCCCACCGGCCCGCGAACTGCCCGCCCAGGACCGCGTCGGCGACGGCACGGGGGAGGCTCGGCTCGCGGTGGAGCGATTGGTCGCGCAGTCCGTCGCCCCGTCGGATCCGGGGAACGACGACCCCGATCCCGGGGCCGTCGGCCAGGGCAGTGACGAGCCGGGTGAGCGAGCCCGGCGTGAGGACGAGATCGGGATTGAGGAAGGCGAGGGCCTCGACCGGGCCGACCGTCCGGGCCAGGTGTGCCCGGCCGGCGTTGAGGCCGGCAGCGAAGCCCAGGTTGCCTCCGGTGACGATGGCGGGGAACCCGGCCGCCTCGGCGATCGTCAGCGTCTGGTCGGTCGAGTCGTTGTCGACGACCACGCACGTGAGGTCGAGGCCGGGGGCGGCGGCGTCGAGCGACGCGAACAGACCCGGCAGGTGGCGGGCGCTGTTGAAGGTGACGATGACGACGCCGACCCGGGGTCCCATCAGGCGGAGAGCGCGAACGGGCGGGGGTTGCGGACGGAGGTGACCCGACGTCGCCGGGCCAGGGCCAGGTCCTCCGGTCGCAGGTCGTCCGGGTCGCGACTCACGGCGAGGCCACGGCGGTCGAGCTCGCGGGCGATGAGCAACTGGTGGTCGTCAACGTGCTCCCGATGACTGGCACGCCGGGGCAGCAGGACGGGGCAGTGGCCGGAGTCCCATGCGCTGAGCACCGATCCGACGCCGGCGTGGGCGACGACGAGGTCGGCGTCGGCGATCTTGCGACGCATGGTGTCGGCGGGCAGGTGGTCCTCGGCCTGGATCGCCAGCGCGGAGGTGTCGGCGCTGCCCACCTGCCAGAGCACGTCGGCTCGGCCGGTCGACAGGCAGGGGAGCACCTTGGCGACGGCTGCGACCGCACGGTCGAACGGGTAGTGGTTCTGCGTGCCGAGGGTGACGACGACGGAGTCCAGGTCCCGCTCCGGCTGCGGCTGCGGGTCGGCCTCGTCCCCGACGAGCGTGTAGGCGTCGAAGAGGGAACCCACGTAGGCCCAGCGGCCGTCCGCCCACTCCTCGTATTGGGTGTAGAGCCGGACGCCCGGCAAGCGCATGGCCACCCGCCCGGTGACGCTGGGGCCCTGCGAGCGGGCCGCGCTCTCGATGTAGTGGCAGGGGATGCCCAGCAGGCGCCCGAGCGCGAGGAACGGGATGGCCACTCCGGCGCCCGTGGTGACGAGGACTCCGATGCGTTCGGCGAGCAGGATCCGCAGGGCCTGAGGGATCACCCGCAGCGCAGCCAGATAGCCGCGCGGACGCACGAAGGAGACGTGACGGACGTGCTCGTCCCGCAGGAGAGAGCGCGACTGCTCGGTGTCGAACGTCGCCCACACGACGCTCTCGGGCAGCGGGTCGATCCGGCCGCGCAGCCGGACGAGTTCCTCCAGGTGCCCGCCGGTGGACGCGACAAGCAAAGCGCGAGTGCCCCTCATATGAACGTTGTCCCCTCGATGACGCCGGCTGGTCAGCCCCGACCGACCGGCGATGTTGCCCCGAAATCGCGAGTGTTGCCCCACAGCGCGACCTAACCCATGTTAATCACAGTCGCCCGATCGTGGAAGCCGAATGGGGGCCTAGGCTGTGATGTCCGTCGGTGCGGACGCTGTCACGAGGGAAGAGGGGCGGGGACGCCGTGAGATACCCGGGGACCACGACCGTGGGGTCCACGGACGTCGGCGACCCGGCCGGGGCGCCCCGTCCGCCACTCGGGCGGGTGGCGCAGGAGTGGTCGTCGGCCGAGCCGATCGCCCCGTTGTGCGCACTCCTGGCCGATCGGGTGCCCCTCGTCGAGGTCGCCGCCCCCTCGGGCGCCCGTCCCTTCCTCCTCGCCGGCCTGCGTCCGGGCGGAGTGTGGCTCGCCGTGACGGCGACCACACGTGAGGCCGAGGACCTCGCGGCGGCCCTCGGCGAGACCGTCGGCGGTCACGCGGTCGCGCTGTTCCCGAGTTGGGAGACCCTCCCGCACGAGCGCCTCTCGCCCCGTTCCGACACCGTGGGGCGACGACTTGCCGTGCTGCGCCGGCTCGCCCACCCCGATCCGGACGACCCGGCATACGGGCCGTTGGCGGTGGTCGTCGCACCGGTGCGGGCGCTCCTGCAGCCGATCGCCCGCGGTCTGGGCGAGCTCGCCCCGGTGAGCCTGCGCGCCGGCGACACGCACCCGCTCGAGGCGGTCGTCGAAGCCCTCGTGGCGGCGGCATACACGCGCGTGGACCTGGTCGAGCGGCGCGGCGAATTCGCCGTCCGCGGAGGCATCCTCGACGTCTTCCCGCCCACCGAGGACCACCCGGTGCGGGTCGAGTTCTGGGGCGACACAGTCGAGGAGATCCGTTGGTTCCGGGTCGCCGACCAGCGTTCGCTCGAGGTGGCCGAGCACGGTCTGTGGGCGCCCCCGTGCCGTGAGCTGCTGCTCACCGACGACGTGCGGGCGCGCGCCCGCGGTCTCGTCGACGAATTGCCGGGCGCCGCCGACCTGCTCGCCAAGCTCGCCGAGGGAATCGCCGTCGAGGGGATGGAGTCGCTCACACCGGCGCTCGTCGAGGGCATGGACACCCTGCTCGACGTGCTCCCCGGCGGCTCGATGGTCCTCGCCTTCGAGCCCGAGCGGCTGCGCCTGCGCGCGCACGACCTCGTCGCGACGAGCGAGGAATTCCTCGAGGCGAGCTGGCTGAATGCCGCAGCCGGCAACGCGGTTCCCATCGACCTGCGGGGACTGCTCGCCCGCGGCTCCTACCACTCCCTCGCCGACCTGCGCGCGCAGGCCCTCACCGCCGGTATGCCGTGGTGGACCGTCACGTCGTTCACCCAGGACGCCGAGTTGGCCGAGTTTCTCGCCGACGACGCGCCGGGTGAGCGGATCGACCTCGGGGTGCGCGAGACCGACAGCTACCGCGGCGACACCGACCGCGCGGTCGCCGACCTCGCCCGCTGGACCGCCGAGGGCTGGACCGTCCTTGCGGTCACCGAGGGCCATGGCCTGGCGCGGCGGGTCCACGAGGTGCTGGGCGAGCACGGCATCCCGAGTCGACTCGACGAAGGCACTTCGACGCCGATCCCCGGCGTCGTGTTCGTGACGACCGGAGCGCTAGGACGCGGATTCCTCTGTCCAGCAACGAAACTCGCGGTCGTCACCGAGACCGACCTCACGGGCTCGTCCGGGGGGAACGGCTCGACCCGGGACATGCGCCGGATGCCCGCCCGTCGCCGCGCACAGGTCGACCCCCTCGCCCTGCGCCCCGGCGACTACGTCGTCCACGAACAGCACGGCGTCGGTCGGTTCGTCGAGATGACCGCCCGCACGGTCGGGGGCGCCACCCGCGAATACCTCGTCGTCGAATATGCCGCGAGCAAGCGGGGGCAGCCCGCCGACCGGCTCTACGTGCCGACCGACCAACTCGACCAAGTGACGAAGTATGTCGGCGGAGAGGCGCCGACCCTCAACCGGCTCGGCGGGTCGGACTGGGCACAGACCAAGGCCCGGGCCCGGCGACACGTCAAGCAGATCGCCGGCGAGCTCATCCGGCTCTACTCGGCGCGGATGGCCACGACCGGACACGCCTTCGCCCCGGACACACCGTGGCAGCGCGAGCTCGAGGACGCCTTCGCCTACGTCGAGACGCCCGACCAACTCTCGACCATCGACGAGGTGAAGGCCGACATGGAGCGGCCGATTCCCATGGACCGCCTTGTCTGCGGCGACGTCGGCTACGGCAAGACCGAGATCGCCGTGCGGGCGGCCTTCAAGGCGGTGCAGGACGGCAAACAGGTGGCCGTCCTCGTGCCGACCACGTTGCTCGTCCAACAGCACCAGCAGACCTTCGCCGAGCGCTATGCCCAGTTCCCGGTGACGGTGAAGGCGCTCAGCCGCTTCCAGTCCGACGCCGAGGCCCGCGCGGTGCTCGCCGGCCTCGAGGACGGCAGCGTCGACGTCGTCATCGGCACCCACCGCCTGCTCACCGACCAGATCCGGTTCAAGGATCTCGGCCTCGTCGTCGTCGACGAGGAGCAGCGCTTCGGAGTCGAGCACAAGGAGCGGCTCAAACAGCTGCGGACGGCGGTCGACGTGCTCGCGATGTCGGCGACCCCGATCCCACGCACCCTCGAGATGGCGGTCACCGGCATCCGCGAGATGTCCACCCTCGCCACGCCTCCCGAGGAGCGCCATCCGGTGCTCACCTTCGTCGGGGCCTATGACGAGCGCCAGATCGCGGCCGCCGTGCGGCGCGAGCTGTTGCGTGAGGGCCAGGTCTTCTACGTCCACAACAAGGTGTCCTCGATCGAGAAAGCGGCCGCGCGGCTGCGCGAGCTGGTCCCCGAAGCCCGGATCGCCACTGCACATGGTCAGATGAGCGAGGGACGGCTCGAGCAGGTCGTCCTCGACTTCTGGGAGAAGCGCTTCGACGTGCTCGTCTGCACGACGATCGTCGAGACCGGCCTGGACATCTCCAACGCCAACACCCTCGTGGTCGAGCGCGCCGACCTGCTCGGCCTGTCCCAGTTGCACCAGCTGCGCGGTCGGGTGGGCCGCGGGCGCGAACGCGCCTACGCCTACTTCCTGTTCCCGCCCGAGAAGCCCCTCACCGAGACCGCACACGACCGCCTGCAGACGATCGCCAGCCACACCGACCTCGGGGCCGGCATGCAGGTGGCGATGAAGGACCTCGAGATCCGCGGTGCCGGCAATCTCCTCGGGGGCGAGCAGTCCGGGCACGTCGAGGGGGTCGGTTTCGACCTCTACGTGCGGCTGGTCGGCGAGGCGGTCGCGGCATACCGGGGGGAGGCGACGGCCCCGCCCGCGGAGGTGAAGATCGAGCTGCCGGTCGACGCGCACCTCCCGCACGACTACGTGCCGGGCCAGGGTTATCCGCGTGACGTGGGGGAGCGGCTGCGGCTCGAGGCCTACAAGAAGCTCGCCGAGGTCACCGACGAGCAGGGGGTGCAGGCGATCGAGGCCGAGCTGCGCGACCGCTACGGTGTGCCGCCCGAGCCGGTCGTCAACCTCTTCGAAGTCGCGCGGCTGCGCACCGTCGCTCGGGCGGGCGGGCTCACCGACATCTCGGCCCAAGGCCAGTGGATCCGGTTCGGCCCGATCCCCCCGGACCGGATGCCCGAGAGCCGGAAGCTGCGGCTCACGCGCCTCTACCCGGGGTCGATCTACAAGGACCAACTCCACCACATCCTCGTCCCGCGGCCGATGACGGCCCGGGTCGGTGGCCAGCCGCTGCGGGACACGGCGGTCCTGCGCTGGGCCGCCGACGTCGTTCGGGCCGTCGTGGTGGACAATGTGGACGACGCCGCTCGCGTCGCCACGACCTCCGTCGCCACCGGAAAGGACCAGCCGCGATGACCGCGCGCCGCCTCGTCTCCCTCGTGGCCGCTCTTGCGGCCGCCGCGATCCTCACGAGTGGCTGCGGCGCGGTCGAGCGGCCCACCACGGCCGCCGTCGTCGACGGCCGGGTCATCACGACGGGCGAACTCACCCGGACCGCAGAGCAGCTCGACGCGGCCAAGGTGCTCGCCCAGCCGGCCACCGAGACCGACGTGCTCAACTGGCTCATCCTGGCCGGCTTCATCGAGCGCCAGACCGCCGCCTCGGGCAGCTGGTCGCCCGACGACAAGTACTACGCGGTCGCCGCCCAGGTGGCGGCGCCGACCGACGCGACCCTCGAATACCTCAAGGCGCGGGTCGCCGTCTCCTCGCTCACCTCCGCCGACCGCGACGCGATCCTCGCCAAGCTCGGCGCGGCGCAGATCACGGTCAACCCGCAGTTCGGGCGGTTCGACCCCGCCGACGGCGGGCTCAAGACCGTCGACGCGCCCTGGATCAAGCCGGCGCCCGCGCCCACCGCCTGAGCGCCCGATGAGCTCGCCGGGCACCGAGGCGGGCAGCGCCTCGGGCCCTGCGTCCGGCGCGGCCCTGCTCGACCTCGTCGCGGTGATGGACCGGTTGCGTTCCCCCGGAGGCTGCCCGTGGGATGCCGAACAGACCCACGCCTCCCTCGTCCCCTATCTCCTCGAGGAGACCTACGAGGCGGTCGAGGCACTCGAGTCGGGCGACCGGGCGCACATCGTCGAGGAACTCGGTGACGTCCTGCTCCAGGTCGTCTTCCACGCGCGGATCGGGCAGGAGGACCCCGTGGCGCCGTTCGGCATCGACGAGGTCGCGGCCGGGATCGCGGCCAAGCTGCGACGCCGGCACCCGCATGTCTTCGCCGACGGCACCGCCGACACCCCCGAGGCCGTGTCCGCCGCCTGGGCGGTCATCAAGGCGCAGGAGCGGGCGGCCAAGGCCGCCTCGGCACCCGCCGGTGCGTCGCCGCCGGGCCCGCTCGACGGCATACCTGCAGGTATGCCGTCGCTCGCGCGGGCCGCGCAGGTGGTGGCCCGGCTCGACCGCGCCGGCCGTGGTGACCTCGTCGACACGGCTGCGGCGGGCGATTCGGCCGGTTCCCGGCTGCTCGCCCTCGTCGCGGAGATCGTCCGCGAACGTGACGATCCTGACGCTGCTCTCCGGGCCGCCGTCCGGCACCTGACCGACGCCGCCCGCTAGGGTGGACGGGACGGCCGCCTTGCGCCCGCAGCGTGGCGGGCGCCCGCGGTCGGCCCAGATTCCACCGCTCCAACCCGCACCGGAGGCATGACGTGGCCAGCATCGAAGCAGTCGGCGCCCGCGAGATTCTCGACTCGCGCGGCAATCCCACGATCGAGGTCGAGGTGGCCCTCGACGACGGCACGGTGGCCCGCGCCGCGGTGCCCTCGGGCGCGTCCACGGGGGCCTTCGAGGCCTACGAGAAGCGTGACGGCGACAAAGGCCGCTACCTCGGCAAGGGTGTCGAGAAGGCCGTCGACGCGGTGCTCGACGACATCAACCCCAAGATCGTCGGCTTCGACGCCAGCGAGCAGCGGCTCATCGACGCCGAGATGATCGCCCTCGACGGGTCGGCCAACAAGGAGACCCTCGGCGCCAACGCGATCCTCGGCGTCTCGCTCGCCGTGGCCAAGGCGGCCGCCGACTCGGCCGGGCTGCCCCTCTTCCGCTACGTCGGCGGGCCCAACGCGCACATCCTGCCGGTCCCGATGATGAACATCCTCAACGGTGGCGCCCACGCGGACTCCAACGTCGACATCCAGGAGTTCATGATCGCCCCGATCGGCGCGCCGTCGTTCAAGGAGGCGCTGCGCTGGGGCGCCGAGGTCTACCACGCGCTCAAGAAGGTCCTGCACGACCGGGGTCTGTCGACCGGGCTCGGTGACGAGGGCGGCTTCGCCCCCAACCTGGAGAGCAACCGGGCCGCGCTCGACCTCATCGTCGAGGCCATCGGCAAGGCCGGGCTCACGCCGGGCACCGACGTGGCCCTCGCCCTCGACGTCGCCGCGACCGAGTTCTTCAAGGACGGGTCCTACACCTTCGAGGGCGCGCAGAAGAGCGCCGACGAGATGGCCGACTACTACGCCGAGCTCGTCGCGGCATACCCGCTGGTGTCCATCGAGGACCCGATGAGCGAGGAGGACTGGGACGGCTGGAAGGCGATCACCGACAAGCTCGGCGACAAGGTCCAGCTCGTCGGCGACGACCTGTTCGTCACCAACCCCGAGCGGCTGCAGCGCGGCATCGACACCCGCACCGCCAACGCCCTGCTCGTCAAGGTCAACCAGATCGGTTCGCTCACCGAGACCCTCGACGCGGTCGAGCTGGCCCACCGCAGCGGCTACCGCTGCATGATGAGCCACCGCTCGGGCGAGACCGAGGACACGACGATCGCCGACCTCGCCGTCGCGACCAACTGCGGCCAGATCAAGACCGGCGCACCCGCCCGGTCCGACCGGGTCGCCAAGTACAACCAGCTCCTGCGCATCGAGGAGGAGCTCGACGACGCGGCGGTCTACGCCGGCGCCGGCGCCTTCCCGCGTTTCGCTGCCAAGTCCCAGTAATCGCACCCGTCACACTGGTGGGATGGGGCTGACCACCGGATGACGACGCGAACGACCCGGAACGAATCCGGGGGCGGTGGCCGGTCGGGTCCGACCCGGCGGGCCACCGCCGCCCGGCCCGCTGCGCGCCCCGGCGCTCCGGCGACCGGTCGTCCGAGCGGACCCAGGGGTGCCTCCCGGCCGGCCCTGGCCGCGCGCGCCCGGGATCTGCCGACGGGTGATCCCGCGGCCACCGCATGGGTCCGCTGGGTCGTGCTCGCGGCCGTCGGGCTCGTCCTGCTCGTCACCCTCGTCCCCACCGTGCACTCGGTGCTCGACCAGCGGGCGAGGATCGCCGCGCTCCAGGACCAACTCGTGGAGCAGCGCGCCCAGGTCGCCGCGCTCGAGGCCGAACAGGCACGCTGGCAGGACCCGGCCTACGTCGAGCAGCAGGCGCGCGAGCGGTTGAAGTTCGTCAAGGTGGGCGACCGGTCCTACAGCGTCATCGATCCCGCCCAGGTGCCGCGACCCGCGGTGAGCGGTGCCACGGTGGCCGCCCCCAAGGCCGACGCCACCGCCCCCTGGTATGCCCAGCTCTGGCAGTCGGTGCAGCTGGCCGACAAACCGACCGCCGGGATGCTCCCGCCCCGCTAGCGCCCGCGGCCGAGCACGCAGCCGAGCCCCCAGCCCGGCCCACAGCCGGGCCGACTAGGCTCGACCGTCGTGGAGCCCGCGAGCGAGCCGAGAGCGGATGCGTCCCGGCACGGGGCGCCGCGAGAGCCCGTCGCACCCTCGTCGGCCGATCCTGCGGACCTCGCCGCGGTCGCCCGACAACTCGGCCGGGAGCCGCGAGGGGTCGTCGCGGTCGCCCACCGCTGCCGCTGCGGCCTGCCCGACGTCGTGCGGACCGAACCCCGGCTGCCCGACGGCACGCCCTTCCCGACGACCTACTACGCGACCTGCCCCCGGCTCACCGGCGCCCTGAGCACCCTCGAGACCTCGGGGGTGATGCGGGAGATGCAGGCCCGGCTGGCCGGCGATCCGGCGCTCGCGGCGGCATACCGGCAGGCCCACGCGCGCTATCTGGCCGACCGCGAGGCTCTCGGCACCGTCCCCGAGATCGCCGGGATCTCGGCCGGTGGCATGCCCGATCGGGTGAAGTGCCTGCACGTGCTCGTCGCCCACGCCCTCGCCGCCGGCCCCGGAGTGAACCCCTTGGGCGACGAGGCCCTGGCCCTGCTGGCAGAGTGGGGGATGCAGGATCCCTGCGTGGCACCGGCACCGACGCTCGTGGCAGACGGAGCGACTGACGACGGAGGATCCCCATGACCGACGAGTGCAGGGTCGGGGCGATCGACTGTGGGACCAATTCCATCCGGCTGCTCCTCGCCGACATCGACCCGGTCACCCGCCGGACGACCGACCTCGTGCGTCGGATGGAGATCGTCCGGCTCGGGCACGGGGTCGACCGCACCGGCGAGCTTGCCCCCGAGGCGCTCGCCCGCACCCTCGCGATGTGCCGTGAGTATGCCGCGCAGTGCCGCGAGTTCGGCGTGGACCGGATCCGGTTCGTCGCCACCTCCGCAAGCCGCGACGCGCGCAACGCCGGCGACTTCGTCGCCGGGGTCCGTGCCGCCTTCGGTGACCTCGACGTCCGCCCCGAGGTGGTGAGTGGCCACGAGGAGGCTCACCTGTCCTTCCTCGGGGCCACCGGCGACCTGCGCGCCGCCGGCCTCACCCCGCCCTTCCTCGTCGTCGACATCGGCGGCGGGTCCACCGAACTCGTCCGTGGCGAGGTCGACGTCGAAGCCGCCCGGTCGGTCGACGTGGGCTGTGTCCGGATGACCGAACGTCACCTGCGCTCGGATCCACCGACCGAGGCCGAGATCGCGGCTGCCACCGCCGACATCGACGCGGCCGTGGAGATCGCCGTCGCCGCGGTCGACGTGCGGCCCACCCGCACCCTCGTCGGGCTGGCCGGCAGCGTGACGACGATCGCGGCCCAGGTGTTGCATCTGCCCGCCTACGACCCGGAGGCGATCCACCTGTCCCGGGCCACGCCCGCGCAGGTCCAGCAGGCCTGCGCCGAGTTGCTCGCGATGACCCGGGCGCAGCGGGCCGAGCTCGGCTTCATGCATCCGGGCCGGGTCGATGTCATCGGGGCCGGTGCGCTCGTGTGGTCGCGGGTGATCGACCGGGTCCGGGCGGCGACCGGGCTGGGCGAGGACCTCCCGGTGATCACCTCGGAGCACGACATCCTCGACGGCATCGCCCACTCCCTCGTGCCCTGAGGCCCGCATGTCGGCCACTCCGGGAGCCCCGCTGCCTCATCCGGTGACCGGGCTGCCGGTCGCTTCGCCGGCCCCACCGGGGGCGGGCTGGCCCGGGGACCCGGCCACCCGGCATACCCCGGTCGCGTGCGACGCGGGTCAGGTCGCGCGGCTGGCGGGCGACGCGGTCGACTTCGCGGCGCTCGACGCGCGGATCTCGGTATGCCGCGCCTGCCCCCGTCTCGTGCGGTGGCGGGAGGACGTGGCGGTGACCAAGCGGGCCGCCTTCGTGGGCGAGCCCTATTGGGGGCGACCAGGGCCGGGTTTCGGCGACCCACACCCGCGGGTGCTCGTCGTCGGGCTCGCCCCGGCCGCCCACGGAGCCAACCGCACCGGACGGATGTTCACCGGCGACCGCAGCGGGGACTGGCTCTTCGCCGCCCTCCACCGCGCGGGACTCGCCCAGTTGCCGACGAGCGTGGCGGCGGGCGACGGGCAGCGCCTGCGCGGGGTGCGGATCGTCGCGGCCGTCCGGTGCGCGCCTCCCGGCAATCGGCCGACGACCGACGAACGCGACCGGTGCGCACCCTGGCTCGAGCGCGACCTCTCCCTCGCTGCGCCGGGGCTGGAGGCGATCCTCGCCCTCGGGGGGCTGGCCTGGGACGCGACGCTCGCGGCCGCCCGGCGCCTCGGGTGGCAGGTCCCGGCCCCTCGGCCGCGCTTCGGACACGGCGCCGAGACCGAGCTCGGGGTGGCCGATCCGGGCGGGATGGTCCGGCTCGTCGGCAGCTACCACGTGAGCCAGCAGAACACCTTCACCGGCCGGCTCACCGAGCCGATGTTGGACGCGGTGATCGCCCGCCTTGGCGCGTCGATACGGTGAACCCGTGCATAGCGACCCCCTCCTGGCCGTGACGGTCCTCGGCGACGACCGCCCGGGCATCGTCGCCGAACTCACCACGGCCCTTGCCGGTCTCGGGGCCAACCTCGAGGACTCGACGATGACCCTGCTGCGCGGGCATTTCGCCATGGTCGTCCTCGTGCGGGGGGCCGTTTCGGTCGCAGCCGTGCAGACCGCCCTCGCCGGCCTCGCGGCCCAAGGATCGCTCACCGTCGACGTCCGGGCGCTGCGCGAATCGGGTATGCCGCCCGCCCCCGGCACCGCGTGGACGCTGCGGGTCCACGGGGCCGACCGTCCGGGGATCGTCGCGGCCGTCACCGACGTCGTGGCCCGCCACGGCGGCAATGTCGTCGACCTGGGCACCCGGCTCGGTTCCGGCCTCTACGTCCTGGTCGCTGAGGTCGAGCTGCCGGAGGGCGCCGCCGTTGACGAGCTCGAGCGGGACCTGCGCGAGGCCGCGAGTGAGTTGGGGGTCCGAGTGGCCTTCGAGCGGGTGGACGACGAGGTGCTGTGAGTCCGCTCGTCCTGCCCTCGCTGCCGGGGGGCCGCATCCTCGATGTCGTCCGGGCGCCCGACCCGGTGCTCGCCACCCCGGGAGAGGTCGTCGACCCCACCGCGGGCGAGGTCGTCCAGTTGGCCGCCGACCTGCTCGCCACCCAAGCGGTCTCGCCGGGCTGCGTCGGGCTCGCCGCCCAGCAGGTGGGGCTGGCCTGGCGGGTCTTCTCGGTCGACGTCACCGGCCACCCGAAGACGCGGACCTGTCACGGTGGGTTCGTCCTGTGCAATGCGCAGGTCCTCACGGCCAGCCGGCGGGAGAAGGGTCGGGAGGGCTGCATGTCGGTTCCCGACTTCACCGGCGACGTCGCCCGTGCCCGGCGGCTGTCCGTGCGCGGCCAGCTGCCGGTGACGGGGGAGTGGGTGACGATCGAGACCGACGCCTTCGAGGCGGTCTGCCTCCAACACGAGATCGACCACACGGACGGACTGGTCTTCCTTGACCGGGTGGCCGGGCCGCACGCGGTCCACCCGCGCCGCACCTACCTGTGACCGGGGACGGTGACACGGCATACCCGCAGGGTCGCCCTAGAGTGGGAGCCGCCCCCGTAGCCCAACCGGCAGAGGCAGGCGACTTAAAATCGCCCGGTTGCGGGTTCGAACCCCGCCGGGGGCACCCGGGGGCACCCGGGGGCAACCCGCGAGATCCCGGGAACATCGACCGACCCCCGTACGCTGTAGTCAACAGACAGGCCCGTCCGGGCCTGCCGCACCCTGGAGGACACATGGCCGGCAACAACCCGGTGTTCGGCAAGATCGACAAGGAACTGCGCGAGCAGAGCTACGCGGGCTTCGGCCAGCCGGCCCAGCAGCAGCCCGGCTATCCGTCGGCCTACCCGGCCCCCGTCGACGCCGACCAGCTCGAGACGATGTGGCAGCGCCCGAGCGCCGGCCCGCTGCAGACCGGGCGGGTCACCTTCGACGACGTCGTGATGAAGACGCTCAGCCTGTTCGCCGTGCTGTTGCTCACCGCGGCGGCCACGTGGGTCGTCACCTCGGCCCAGCCGCAGCTGGTCACGCCGATCTGGCTCGTCGGCATGTTCGGCGGCCTTGTGCTCGGGCTGGTCATCGCCTTCATGAAGAAGGTCTCGGTGCCGCTCATCCTCGGCTACGCGATCCTCGAGGGCGCCTTCGTCGGTGCCTTCAGCCGGGTGATGGAGGCGTGGTATCCCGGCATCGTCATGACCGCGGTGGTGGCCACCCTCGCGACCTTCGCCGGCATGTTCCTCGGCTACCGGATGGGCTTCATCAAGGTCACCTCGCGGTCGCGGCGGATCTTCGGCATGGCGCTCATGGGCTACCTGCTGTTCAGCCTGGCCAATGTCGTCGCGCTCATGTTCGGCTGGACCCACGGCTGGGGCTTCGGCGGCAGCGGGATGCTCGGGATCGCCATCTCGGTCCTCGGCGTCGGCCTGGCCTCCTATTCGCTCGCGGTCGACTTCGACTCGGTCGAGCAGGGTGTGCGGATGGGCGCCCCGGAGCGCTACTCCTGGCTGTTCGCCCACGGCATCATCGTGAGCCTCGTCTGGCTCTACGTCGAGATCCTGCGCCTGCTCGCCCGGATGCGCGACTGACCCCGCGACTCCCGTCCTCCCGGTGACCGTCCTCCCGCCGGAGCTCCGCGTCGAACTCGACCGCCTGGGTGAGCGGTGGCGTCAGCTGCCGCTCACCCAGGCGGTTTCGTCTTCATCCGGGGTGCGTGCCCTCGCCCAGGCGCTCGCCGACGAGGTCGCCGACGCGGAGAGTATGCCGCGTGCGCTCCTGCCCGACCTCGGCCCGGCCGTCGCCCTCGACGAACTGCGGGTGACGGTCTGGGACGCGGTGCAGGCCGGGGTGCTGGATGGCCTCGTCGAGCGGCTGGCCGTCCTGCGGCGCTACCTCGCCGGCTGACCGAGCGCCCCGAGAGACGAGGAAGGCCCCGCGGCTCGCGCCGCGGGGCCTTCCTCGTTCGGGTGCGTCAGCGGGTCACGAGAGCCGCTCGTAGATGATGGCCATGCCCTGGCCACCGCCCACGCACATCGTCTCGAGGCCGAAGGTGCCGTCCTTGGCGGCGAGCCCGTGCAGCAGGGTGGTCGTGATCCGGGCACCGGTCGAGCCGAAGGGGTGGCCGAGGGCGATCGCGCCACCGTGGACGTTGAGCTTGTCCAGGTCCATCCCCAGGTCGTCGGCCGAGGCGAGCACCTGCACGGCGAAGGCCTCGTTGATCTCGTAGAGGTCCATGTCCGAGATCGACATGCCGGCGAGCTTGAGGGCCTTGCGGGAGGCCTCGACCGGACCCATGCCCATGATCTCGGGGGAGAGGCCGGTGGCGGCGCTGGCGACGACGCGAGCGATCGGGGTGAGCCCGAGCTCGTTGGCCTTGCGGTCGCTCATGACGACGACGGCCGCGGCCCCGTCGTTGAGCGGGCAGGCGTTGGCGGCCGTGACCGTGCCGTTCTCGCGGAAGACGGTCTTGAGGCCGGAGACACCCTCGACGGTGACGCCCGGGCGCGGGCCGTCGTCGGTGGACACGACCGTGCCGTCGGGCATCGTCACCGGGGTGATGTCCGTGGCGAAGAAGCCGCTCGCGATGGCCGCTTCGGCCCGGTTCTGCGAGGACACGCCCCACTCGTCCTGGCGCAGCCGGGTGATCCCGCGCATGGTCGCGACGTTCTCGGCGGTCTGGCCCATGGGGATGTAGACGTCGGGGATGATCCCCTCGGCACGCGGGTCGGTCCACACGGCATTGGTGGCGGCGATCTCGGCGGAACGCGCCATGCCGGGCTTGAACAGCACGTTCTGGTCGTCGGGGTTGGATCCGCCGGCACCCGCGAAGTTGCCGTACTGGGAGACGCACTCGACTCCGCCGGAGACGAAGACGTCGCCCTCGCCGGCCTTGATCGCGTGGAAGGCCATCCGCGTGGTCTGCACCGAGGAGGCACAGAACCGGTTGATCGTCGATCCCGGCAGGTGGTCGAAGCCGGCGAGCACGGCGACGACGCGGGCGAGGTTGGCCCCGTGCTTGCCCGAGGGCTCGGCGCAGCCCCAGTAGATGTCCTCGATGTCCCGCGGGTCGAGGGCAGGGATCTGCGCGAGCGCCGCGTGCACCATCTGGACGGACAGGTCGTCGGGACGGATGTCCTTGAGCGATCCCTTGAAGGCCCGCCCGATGGGGCTGCGGGCGGTGGAGACGATCACGGCTTCGGTCACGGGAACTCCTTGTCGGAAGGGATGCGGTCGCGCGGCTTGCGGGCGCTGCGGTCCGCGTCGATCGTATGCCGTGGGCTCGCCGTCGGGCCATGCCCGCAGCCGGTGACCTTCGCCTCCCCCGGGGGTCGCGCTGCTCGGGGGCACCGCTAGCCGAGCACGACGAGGCCCACGGCCGTCGAGAGAGCGTTGGCGGCGACCGCTCCGAGCCACAGCCACGCACTCGGACGGGGCACCCGCCACGCCCAGGCAAGCCCGAGGGCCTCCACCGCCACCGCACCGAGCTCGGCAAGCACCCAGACCACCGGGTGCGGCCAGGCGAGGGCGACGGCATAGACAATGGGGTGCGTGAGCAAGTTGACGCCTACCGCGCCGGCGAGCGCGAGCGGGCGTGACAGGCAGGCGAACCTTGCGGCGAGCACGAGATACACCGGCACCTCGACGAGCAGGGTGAGCCCGAGCGCCAGCAGGTATGCCGCCGCGCTCGCGCTCGTCGCGCTTGCCGCACTCGCGCTGGCGACCAGGGTGCCGCTGGCGGTGACCGTCGTCGGGCTCATCCTTTTCGGTGTCCTCCACAACGTGCTCGAACTGCGCTACGTGTTGGGCCGATTCGGCGACCTGCTTGCCGGTCGGGTGGGTGTGTTGCTCGTCGTGCTCGTCACCGGAATTGTCCTCGCCCGGCTGGCCGGTGCCTACGTCGGGGTCACGGCCCGGACCGCCGAGATCCTCCTGGGCTATACCGTGCTCGCCGCGGGCGCGGCTGTCGGCCTGCGCGGGTGGGCCCGCCTCACTGCCTGGGCGGTGCTGCTCGGGGGCGCCGCCGCGTCGCTGAGCCACCCGGCATACCACGTGGTCGTGCTCGCCCACCTGCACAACCTCGTGCCGCTCGTCTTCCTCTGGGACTGGTCGCGCCGGCTCGCCACCCCCGGTCGTTGGGCCTTCCGTGCGGTCCAGGTCGGCTGGGTGCTCGTCGTGCCCGCGGCGATCCTGCTCGGCGCGGTCGATCGCTGGGTGCACCCGGGCTCCGGAGTGGTCACCGGGCTGGTCGGTGACGGCTCGGCCGTGGTCGCCGCGAGCGCCTGGCCGGGCACCCCGGAGCTGGCCGTCCGGATGCTCGTCGGCTTCGCCTTCCTCCAGACGATGCACTACGTGGTGTGGGTGTGGTTCATGCCTCGTGCGGCACCGGAGGTGACGGCGGCCTTCGAGGCGCGCTGGCCGGCGCTCACCAGCCGGCGGGTCTGGGCGATCGGGCTGGGCCTCGGCGTGCTGCTCGCGGCCCTCCTGCTCGGCGACTACGGTCAAGGTCGGACGGTCTATGCCGCCCTCGCCTCGTATCACGCTTATCTCGAGTTTCCCGTGCTGCTCGCGCTCCTTGCCCGTCCGTCCCGATGGAGGCTTCGGTGAGATCCGCCCTCGTGTTCGACGTCCTGCCGCCGTCGCTCCGCGGCGGAGGTGGCGTCGTCGTTCTGTCGGTTCTCGTGGTCGTGGTCGTGGTCCTCGTCGTGGGTGTGGGCGCGCTGACCGCTCTCGTCATGCTCGCGCGCCGGCGCCGCCGCTGACGTCTCGGTCCCGTCGTCGGCGCGTCGCGCTGCGGACGAGAACCGCGGCGATGGTCGCCACGGTCCGTTCGCAGACGACGAGTGACGGACCCTAGAGGTCGCGCACGAGACCCTTGAGCACCATGTCCGTGTAGCTGACGATGCCCACGATGTGGCCGCGTCTGGTGACCGGAGCCCGCGACAACCCGAACTTGTCGAACAGGCGCGCGCAGTAGCGGATGTTCATGTCCGGGTGAACCGTGATCACGGGCTTCGACATGATCTCGTAGACGTTCACGCGGTCCGGCGCGCGGTCCGTGGCGAGCACCCCACGCGCGATGTCGGAGATGAGGACGATGCCGTATTCGTCGTCCTCGTCGCGCTTGTCGACGATAAGGGCCTTCGTCTCGATGTGTTTCATCTGTCGCAGCGCTTCGGCGATCGTCGTGCCTCGATCGACGAGGTCCACCTGGGTCTTCATGACATCCTTGACCCGGATGATCTGACGTGGCGAGTTCACAAGTCCTCCTCGATGAGTGCGGTGAGTGTGCGCGCCTGGTGAAGGATGCCCACCGCGTCCTCGACGTCCACCTGGAAGGCGATCCCGGCACCCTCGCGCGAGTCGAAGGCGGCTACCTGCCCGATGCGTTCCAGGATCCGGCGTGCCAGGTGCTGCTCGACGAGCAAGAGGATGACGTCCCGTTGGCTGACCAGGTCCATGCCGAAGAAGGTGCGGGGACGGGTAAGTCCCTCCCCGCGAGCCTGGTTGAGGACCGTCGCCCCCGTCGCCCCGGCCTCCCGGGCGACCTCGACGACTTCCTGGGCAAGGCCGTCGTCCACGGCCACGACGATGAGTTTGAAGTGCATCACGCCTCCTGGCTGGTCCGGACCTGGGGACTGGGCGCACGTGCGGGTGCCGCGCGGCCCTGGGGTGCCCCGCGTCGCCGCGACCGCCGCTGGCCGATCTGGGCGTAGCCCATGACTGCCATGATGGGGAACAGGCTGGCGAAGGCGATGAGCCCGAACCCGTCCACGAGCGGGCTGCGCCCCGGGATGTGGCTGGCCAGCCCGAGGCCGAGCGCGGCAACGAGCGGCACGGTGACGGTGGAGGTGGTCACCCCACCGGTGTCGAAGGCGAGCGCGAGAATGCTGCGCGGGGCGTGGAATGCCTGGATCGACACCACGAGATAGCCGACGATGATGTAGGCCGGTAGGGGCGAGCCGTTCACGATCCGGAAGCAGCCGAGGGCAATCCCGACCATGACACCGAAGGCGACGACGATGCGCAGTCCCCAGGCACTGAGGGTGCCGCCCGAGACGAGTTGCGCCTTCTTCGTCACCGCGATGAGCGCTGGCTCGGCGATGGTCGTCGCGAAGCCGATAAGGCCTCCGAAGGCATAGACGGCCCAGTAGTCCTGCCAGGAAGCGGCCGCGGCATCACCGACACCGAGGAAGGCAGAGTCGGTGAGCTGTTGCGCCATCGCACGGCCGAGGGGGAAGAGGGCGTTCTCGAGGCCCGTGATGAACAGCACCATTCCCACCAGGACGAGTGCGAATCCGACCGCGATACTGCGGATCTCGGCTAGTCGTTGACGTATGACCAGTCGCTGGAAGACCGCGATCAGCACGACGATGGGCAAGAGGGCCAGAATCGTGTCGCGCAACGTGGTCCCCAGCACGGACAGAGCCTCGTTCATGACACGAAGATCCCGTAGCCCATGACGAACACCATCGGGGTGAGCGAGGCAAAGGCGATGAGCCCGAAGCCGTCGACCATCGGGTTGCGTCCTCGGATGGCGGTGGCCAGGCCGACCCCGAGCGCGGTGACCAGGGGCACGGTCATCGTCGACGTCGTGACACCACCGGAGTCGTAGGCGATCCCGACGATGTCCGGCGGGGCGAACACGGTCATCACCAGCACGCCTAGGTAGCCGCCGATGATGAGCCAGTGGATCGGCCAGCCGCGGATGATCCGAATGACCCCCACGACGATCGCTGCTCCCACCGAGAGCGCGACCGTCAGCCGGAGCCCCACGGCATAACTCTGCTGAGCGTCGGGGGTCGGGGCGATGGCACCGGCTTCGGCCGCGACTGCAGCGGCCTCGGCCGCGATGGCAATGAGCGCCGGCTCGGCGGCGGTCGTACTGAAGCCGAGGGCGAAGGCGAAGATCGTCAGCGCCCAGACGCTGCCCCGTTTGGCAAGGCCGAGTGCCATCGTCTCCCCGATCGGAAACAGCCCGAGGTCGAGTCCACGGACGAACAGGGCCAGTCCCACCACGACCAGCACCGAGCCGGACAGTATCCCGGCCAGGTCAGGCAACGGCGCTCGCAACACCAGCAGCTGGAAGGCAGCGACGACCAGGACGATGGGAAGCAGGTCGCGAACCGCGAAGACGAGGTCGCGGGCCAACGCGGCACCGACCTCCCGCATCATGTGGCGCTCACTCCTTCGTGACGTTGCCCCCACCCTGGGGTGCCTGCCTCGGTTCGGCTAGGGGGCCCCACCCCCAATCAGGCTGGGGGAAGACCGCAATCCTGGGCACCCGAACGGCTGTGGTGCGACTAGGGTTCGAACCGTCGGCGGCAACCTGTCCGCCGCTCACGGAGGCGTCGACGCGGAGGCTCGCGATGTCGCTGTTCTGGAGGCTCTTCCTCGGCAGTGTCGCCACGTTGCTCGTGGCGACACTGGTCCTGGCGTTCGCGCCGGTCACCGTGTCAGAGACAGCCAGCCTCGACGAGATCCTCGTCCTGGGGATGGGTTTGACGGCGATCTTCGCGGTCAACGGTTTCATCATCCGGCGCGCGCTGCGTCCTCTTGGGGACCTGCGCGAGGCGCTCACGGCGCTGGACGCCCCCAGGCGGGACCGGGGGGTGTTGGTACGGGGACACGACGAGATCGCCGCGCTGGCGACGGCATACAACCTCATGCTCGCGCGGCTCGAGCGGGAGCGCGAGAGCAGCACACGTGCGTCGCTCACCGCCCAGGAGGGCGAGCGTGCCCGGGTTGCCGCGGAACTGCATGACGAGGTGGGGCAGCGGCTCACCGTCATGCTGCTGCGTCTTGAACTGCTCGGGCGCGAGCTGACTGCGCCCCTGCGCGGTGAGGTGTCCGAACTCAGCGAACTCGCCCGCCGCACGCACGACGACGTCCGGGCCATCTCCGCCCGGCTGCGTCCGGGGGTCCTCGCCGATCTCGGGCTCAAGGCCGCCCTCGCCGATCTCGTGGATGAGCTCTCCCGGCACTCCGGACTCGTCGTCGAGTCGGTCTTCCCCGCGGGGCTTGAGGGCTCACCAGAAGAGGAACTGGTCATCTATCGGGTGGTTCAAGAGGCGCTCACGAACGTGGTCCGCCATGCCGGGGCACGTCGCGCGGTGGTGATGATCGCCGAGTCGAATACCGGGCTCGAGGTCGTGATCCGTGACGACGGCTCCGGTGCGCGCGGTCAGGCAGGCACAGGCATCATGGGTATGAGCGAACGCGCCCGGCTCGTGCACGGGACCCTGGTCGTCGACGCGATGCCCGGGGTCGGCACGACCGTGCGACTGAGCATTCCCACGTGGCGCAGCGGAGGTCACGAATGAGCCAAGGTGGCGGGCACGAGGGTAGGGCGCCAGCTTCGGCGCGCATCCTGCTCGCCGAGGACTTCACCCTCGTGCGGCAGGGAGTCCGACGGATCATCGACGCCGAGCCCGACCTCGCCGTTGTCTCCGAGGTGGAGGACGGTGCCGCCGCAGTCGAGCGCATCGCTCGGGGGGGCATCGACCTGGCCATCCTGGATGTCGCCATGCCGCGCATGACCGGGCTCCAGGCCGCACGAGAGATCTCGCGGCGCGGGCTTCCCGTGGCCATGCTCATGTTGTCGATCTACGACAACGAGCAGTACCTCTTCGCGGCTCTCCGTTGGGGGGCCGCCGGATACGTTCACAAGTCGGTGGCCGATCGCGATCTCATCGCGGCATGTCGGGCGGCCCTGCGTGGCGAGTCTTTCCTCTATCCGGCGGCGGTATCGACCCTCATCCGCAAATACCTCGCGAGCCAGACGTCCGGGGATACCCTCGCCGTGCTCTCCCCGCGCGAGGAGGAGATTGTCAAGCTCATCGCCGAGGGCCACACCGGCAAGGAGATCGCCGACCTGCTCTTCCTGAGCCCGAAGACCGTGGAGCGGCATCGGACCAGATTGCTGGACAAGCTCGGGCTCAAGGATCGGGTCGAGGTCACTCGCTATGCGATCAGGACCGGCCTCATCGAGCCATGAGCGCGCTTTCGTCAACCCCCGGGTGCACGACGATCGCGGGTGCATGGAGCGACCCCAGCGTCGCGAGAGCCGCACAGGCACCGAAGTCCGCTCGTGCGTGCGGCCCGCACACGAGCACCACGACATAGGCCTCGGAGCACGACCGAACCATCTCGGCGAACGACCCGACGCGCACGAGCGGGCGCTGCCCAAGAACCGCGCGCACGGTCTTCGGCACGGCATTTGTCGTGGACAGCACCGGCCCGTCGGGTGCAGCGCGAAACAGGCCGGGGACCACGGCAACGGGCCCCGGATACAGCGCGAGGAGCTGTCCGACCAGTGGTGTGAGCCGCCGGCCCCGGAGCGAAGCGGGGCCAGGGGTGCCGACGACGACGAGGCCACCCTTGCGTCCCCGTTCCAGCAGGGCGTCGAGACCGGGGTTCGACAGCATGACCAGCCGCCCGCCACTGTCGTATGCCAGATCCGTGGCCCAGCGCAGTGCCGCGAGATGGTGGGCGGTCGGGGTCTCGACGGAGACGACGACCTCGGGTGGGACGTCGCGCGCCCCCGGCGGTGATGCCGGAGCAGGGCGCGGGCTCGGGGTGTGCTTGAGCAGGAACATCGCACCTCCTCGCCGGACGATCGGCTCGCTCCCGGGCTTCCTTCGCCCTTCGACCGTCCCGCATTCGCTCCCCAGGGCACCAGAGATGCGACCCAGATGGGGGCTTCTCGCCAGAGGGTTGAGGGTGCGACCTCAACCCTCCGGCCGCGCCGGGCCGCTGCGACCTCGGAAATCTCCGAGTCCGCTGCGCGCCTTCGTCGCTCAGGCAGTGCCGCATTGCCCGAGCTCCTCGGCACTTGCTCCGCTGCGCGCCTTCGTCGCTCAGGCTTGACCGGTGGCCCGCAGGACGTCCTGGAACCACTCGACGCTGGTGTCGAAGGCCTTGTGCCCGGCGATCCGCGGGAACTCGATGGCTCGCAGCTCGTCGCCCTGCTCCTCGTCGTTGCCGATGACGCCGGGGGTGCCGGCGATCGCGGCCTCGACGGCCTTGTCGCACATGGCGG
>JAKPEG010000010.1 GCA_029552065.1 Actinomycetes bacterium | reverse complement strand
GGCCGCAGCCTTGACGATCGCGTTGACCTCGTCGACCGTCGTCTCGCGCCCGGCCTCGAAGGTGAGGTCGGTCGCCGAGCCGGTCGGTGTCGGCACGCGCAGGGCGTAGCCGTCGAGCTTGCCCTTGAGCTCGGGCAGGACGAGCGCCACGGCCTTGGCGGCACCGGTGGTCGTCGGGACCATGTTGAGAGCGGCGGCGCGGGCGCGACGCAGGTCCTTGTGCGGGGCGTCCTGCAGGTTCTGGTCCTGCGTGTAGGCGTGGATAGTCGTCATGAGGCCCTTGACGATGCCGAGGCCGTCGTTGAGCGCCTTGGCCATGGGGGCCAGGCAGTTGGTCGTGCACGAGGCGTTGGAGATGACCGTCTGCGAGCCGTCGTACTGGTCGTCGTTGACGCCCATGACGATCGTGATGTCCTCGTTGGAGGCCGGCGCGGAGATGATGACCTTCTTGGCCCCACCCTCGACGTGCGCCTTCGCCTTGGTGGCGTCGGTGAAGAAGCCGGTGGACTCCACGACGATGTCCGCGCCGACCGAGGCCCAGTCGAGCTTGGCCGGGTCGCGCTCGGCCCACGCGGCGAACTTCTTGCCGCCGGCGGTGATCGAGGTCTCGTCGTAGGTCACCTCGCCCGGGAAGCGCCCGAGGATCGAGTCGTACTTGAGCAGGTGCGCGAGGCTCTTGTTGTCCGTGAGGTCGTTGACCGCCACGATCTCGATGTCGGCGCCGGACTCGACTACGGCGCGGTAGAAGTTACGGCCGATGCGGCCGAACCCGTTGATGCCAACCTTGACGGTCACTGTTCTGAACCTTCCGACGAGTGTCGATGGATGCCGCCCACGGGCACGCCCCGACGTCCCAGCGGTCGTCCTTGGCAGCCCGTGGTACTGCCTTCACCCTAGTCCTCGGACCGGTGCGGACGGGGCTCGGTGTCGTCCCCCGCACACCCGCGGACCACAGGTCGGGACGAACGTCCCCGCCCTCGCGGTCCCGGCGTAGCCCGATGATGTCCAGCCGGTGAACGGAAGTCGACTGTCAGATGACTGACAACCGGTGCGGGCCGTCAGCCCTCGAGCATGTCGGGGGTGAGTGAGGCCTCGGTGTCCGGGATGCCCAGGTCGGCGGCCTTCTTGTCGGCCATCGCGAGCAGCCGGCGGATCCGGCCGGCGACGGCGTCCTTGGTCATCGGCGGGACCGCGAGCTGGCCGAGTTCCTCGAGGGATGCCTGCTTGTGTGCCAGGCGCATCGTGCCCGCCTCGCGCAGGTGCTCGGGCACCTCGTCGCCCAGGATCTCCAGGGCACGCTCCACCCGGGCGCCGGCGGCCACGGCGGCCCGTGCCGACCGGCGCAGGTTGGCGTCGTCGAAGTTGGCCAGCCGGTTGGCGGTGGCCCGGACCTCGCGGCGCATCCGCCGCTCCTCCCAGGCCAGGACCGCGTCGTGCGCGCCGAGCCGGGTGAGCATGGCGGCGATCATGTCGCCGTCGCGGATGACGACGCGGTCGACGCCGCGAACCTCGCGCGCCTTCGCCGCCACACCGAGCCGGCGGGCGGCGCCGACGAGGGCGAGCGCGGCCTCCGGCCCGGGACAGGTGATCTCCAGGGCGCTCGAGCGACCAGGTTCGGTGAGCGAGCCGTGGGCGAGGAAGGCACCGCGCCAGGCCGCCTCGGAGTCGCACGCGCTCGCCGACACGACCTTGGGCGGCAGCCCCCGGACCGGTCGGCCGCGGGTGTCGACCAGGCCGGTCTGCCGGGCGAGGGTGGCCCCCTCCTCGACGACGCGCAGGACATAGCGGCTCCCCCGCCGCAGTCCGCCGGCGGTGAGCACGAGAACCTCGGCGCGGTGGCCGTAGACCTCGGCAATATCGCGGCGCAACCGCCGGGCGGCGTTGGCGGTGTCGAGCTCGGCTTCGACGACGATCTGCCCGCCGACGATGTGCAGGCCGCCCGCGAAGCGGATCATCGCCGACACCTCGGCCTTGCGGCAGCACGGCTTGGTGACGTCGAGCCGGGACAGCTCGTCCTTCACCCTTGCCGTCATCGCCATGCGCTGAACCGCTCTCTGCCGTGCCATCCAGGCGAGTGTCGCCCGTCCCCCCGCCTCGGAGGCAGTCGAATTGCCGCGTCAGCCTAGCCCATCGGCGGCGGTTCGGCCGGTCGAGCGGTCGAGCGGGTTCACGCGAAGACGTCGCGGTATGCCGCGGCCAACCGAAGCCGGTCGTGTTGCCCGGCATGGCCGAGTGCACTCACGTGCGAGACGACCAGCTGCGCGCCCAGCAGATCGGCGGCCGCGCGGAGCGCGGGCTCGTCGTCGACGACGCTCGGGTCGGCCAGCACGACGTCCAGCCGCAGGTCGGGAGCGTGCCGCGCGAGCGAGGCGAGGTGGTCGACGGCGCGGAAACCGAGCGTCTCCCCGCGGTGGACGTCGAGGTTGAGGTTGAGCAGCCGCCGGGCGGAGGTGTCGACAAGCGCTCGCCGCAGGTCGGGGACGAGCACGTGCGGGAGAACCGAGGTGAACCACGAGCCCGGACCGAGCAGGACCCAGTCGGCCGCGGTCACGGCCGCGAGGCTCTCCGGGCAGCTCGCCGGGGCGGCCGGATGCAACCGGATCGCCTCGACGCGTCCCGGGGTCGAGGCCACCCGGTGTTGGCCGTGGACGACCTCGACCCGCTCCGGGTGCCGCTGGTCATGCCCTCGGATGTCGGCTTCGATGTCCAGTGGCTGCCCCGCCATCGGCAGGACCCTTCCGCGGGCCTCGAGCAGCCGACCCACCAGGTCGAGCCCGGCCACGGTGTCGCCGAGCTGGTCCCACAACGCGACGATGAGCAGGTTGCCCAACGAATGGCCGGCGAGCGGGCCGTCGCCGCCGAAGCGGTGCTGGAGCGCACCACTCCACGTGCTCCCCCACAGCCCGTCGTCGCAGAGCGCGGCCAGGGCCATCCGCAGGTCGCCGGGTGGAAGCACACCGAACTCGGCCCGGAGTCGGCCGGAGGAGCCGCCGTCGTCGGCGACGGTGACGACGGCGGTCACGTGGTCGGTGACGAGACGGAGGGCGCCGAGCGACACCGCGAGCCCATGGCCGCCGCCGAGGGCGACGACCCGGGGGCCGGTCACTCGCGCCCCAGGTCACGGTGGACGACGAGGGTACGGACCCGGTCGTCGGCCAGACGCCGGGCCAGGGCCTCGGTCATCGCGACCGATCGGTGCTTGCCGCCGGTGCAGCCGATCCCCACGGTGACGTAGCGACGGCCCTCGCGCAGGTAGCCGTCGAGGACCGGCTGGAACATCGCGACGGTGCGCTCGAGGAACTCCTGGGCGCCCTCCTGGTCGAGGACGTAGCGCGCGACCGACTCGTCGAGCCCGGACAACGGCCGCAGCTCGGGGATCCAAAAGGGATTGGGCAGGAACCGCATGTCCGCGACGAAGTCGGCGTCGAGTGGCACCCCGTATTTGAAGCCGAAGGACATCACGGCGATGCGCAGCCGGGTGCCCTCGCTCGCGTCGAGCAGGGTGGCGATCTTGGCGGTGAGCTGGTGGACGGTGAGTCCCGAGGTGTCGAGGATGAGGTCGGCCTCGGACCGAAGGTCGGCCATGAGCGCGCGTTCCGCGACGATCGCGTCGAGCAGCCGCCCGGAGCCCTGGAGCGGATGCGGTCGCCGGACACTCTCGAAGCGGCGGACGAGCGCCTCGTCGGTCGCCTCCAGGAAGACGAGTACCGGCCGGTCGGGCCCTGCCGTGAGGGCCTCGAGGATCGGATATTCCGTGCCGGAGATGAGGCGGGCCCGGGAGTCGATGACGACGGCGAGCCGACGCGGCATACGGTCAGCCTCGGCGGCATCGCCGGGATGCTCGGCGCGCAGGGCGCGCAGCTGCGGGAGCAGCTGAGGCGGCAGGTTGTCCACGACGTACCAGTCGTGGTCCTCGAGGACTTTGGCCGCCGTCGAGCGCCCCGCGCCGCTCATCCCCGTGATGACGAGCAACGGTGCCGAGGGCAGCGGACGGGGCATCCGGAGTCCTTCGGCGGGCTCGCGCCGGTCGGTGGGCTGCTCGGCCACTTCGCTCCTCAGGGACGGATCAGTCGAGGATCTCTCCGGTCGTCACGTTAACGCCCGCAGGTGTGCGCGCGCTGTCGGCGGCGAGCGACGCGGCGATCGTGTCGGCGAGGGCGGGGCCGATGCCCGGGACCTCGCGCAACTGTGCGGGGGTCGCGGCCCTGAGCCGCTTGACCGACCCGAACTGCTTGAGCAGCGCCGCCTTCCTCGTGGCACCAAGGCCGGGTATGCCGTCGAGCACCGAGGCGGTCATCGCGCTCGATCGACGCTGTCGGTGGAAGGTGATCGCGAAACGGTGGGCCTCGTCACGCACCCGCTGGAGCAGGTAGAGCCCTTCGCTCGCCCGGGGCAGGACGAGCGGGAAGTCCTGGCCGGGCACCCACACCTCTTCGAGCCGTTTGGCCAGGCCGACGACTGCCACCCCGGTGACACCCAGCTCACGCAGCACCCGGTCGGCGACCCCCACCTGGGGCAGCCCGCCGTCGACGACGAGCAGGTTGGGCGGGTAGGCGAACTTGCGTGCCTTGCCGGTGTCGGGGTCGACGCCCGGGGGCGCGGGCGGCATACCGTCGGGGTCGGCGGTGCCCTCGCCCGCGGCGTGGCCGGCGCGGGCGGCCAGCAGGCGCTCGAAGCGGCGGGTGAGCACCTCGCGCATCGCGGCGGTGTCGTCGACCGGGCGGGCGTCACCGGCGGCCCGCTCCTCGTCGGAGCGGCCGCCGCGGACGATGAACCGGCGGTATTCGGAGCTGCGTGCCAGCCCGTCCTCGAAGACGACCATCGACCCGACGACGTTGCTGCCCTGGATGTGCGAGATGTCGACACATTCGATCCGCAGGGGGGCCTCGGGCAGGTCGAGGGCCTCCTGCAGTTCCCGCAGGGCCACGCTGCGGGCGGTGAGGTCCCCGGCCCGGGTGAGCTTGTGGCGCGCGAGGGACTGACGCGCGTTGAGGGTGACCGTCTCCGCCAGCGCCCGCTTGTCGCCCCGTTGCGGCACCCGCAGGTCGACCGAGGACCCGCGCAGGTCGCCGAGCCAGGCGGCCACCGTCGGCGGGTCGGACGGCAGGACCGGGACGAGGATCTGTCGGGGGACCCCGTCGGGCGACTGGTCGCCGTAGACCTGTTGGAGCAGGTGCTCGACGAGGTCGGGCAGCGCCTCGCTCTCCTTCTCGACGACCCAGCCCCGCTGACCGCGGATCCGCCCGCCCCGGACGAAGAAGACCTGCACGGCCGCCTCGAGCTCGTCGTCGGCGATCCCGAATACGTCGGCGTCGGTGGCGTCGCCGAGGACGACGGCGTTCTTCTCCAGGGCCTTGGTGAGCGCGGCGAGGTCGTCGCGCAGCCGGGCGGCGCTTTCGAACTCGAGGTCGGCCGCCGCGGACCGCATCGCCTGCTCGGTGCGCCGGACGAAGGCCGCCGTGTTGCCGGACATGAAGTCGCAGAAGTCCTCGGCGATCCGCCGGTGCTCCTGCTCGTCGACCCGCCCCACGCACGGCGCCGCACACTTGTCGAGGTAGCCGAGCAGGCAGGGCCGGCCGCTCTGGGCGGCCCGCCGGAAGACCCCCGTGCTGCACGTGCGCAGGGGGAAGACCCGCAGGAGCAGGTCGAGGGTCTCCCGGATCGCCCACGCGTGCGAATAGGGACCGAAATAGCGGGTGCCCTTGCGCTTGACCCCGCGCATCACCTGCGCGCGGGGGAACTGCTCGGACATCGTCACCGCGAGGAAGGGATAGGACTTGTCGTCGCGGTAGCGGACGTTGAAGCGCGGATCGAACTCCTTGATCCAGCTGTATTCGAGCTGGAGCGCCTCGACCTCGCTGGCAACGACCGTCCACTCGACCGAGGTGGCCGTGCGCACCATGGTCTGGGTGCGCGGGTGCAGGCCGGTCTGGTCCTGGAAGTAGGAGGACAGCCGGGGCCGCAGCGACTTGGCCTTGCCGACGTAGACGACTCGCCCGTGCGGGTCGCGGAAGCGGTAGACCCCCGGGTCGAGCGGGATCTGGCCGGGCAGCGGCGCCCACGCCGGACGCCGCGAGTATGCCGCACGCGATCGGCTGGGAGGGTCGGCCACCGGACCACTCTAGGTCGGCCCACAGACGACGGCCTGCGCCAGCTCGACCGGACAAAGGTGCACTCGACCCGAGGAAGGTCCTCGGGTCGAGTGCAGCTTTATCGGGTCACCCGATAAAGCTCAGGTCACCGTGATGCCGTCGGCGACCGATGGCGGCCGGATCAGGCGAGGGAGATGGAGCCGTCGGCGACCGAGATCTTCTGCTCGGCCAGCCCCCGGGCGGCCGGACCGGTGATCACGGCGCCGGTGGCCGCGTCGAAGACGCTCCCGTGGCAGGCGCAGTCGATCTTCCCCGAGGCGATCGAGGTCACGGTGCAGCCCTGATGGGTGCAGATCGCGGAGAAGGCCTTGAAGGTCCCGGCGACGGGTTGGGTAACGACCACCTTGTCGACGATCTTGCCCCCGCCCACGGGGATGTCGGCAGTCTTGGCCAGAGCACCGGCGGCGTTGGCCACGGCCGTCGTCGCGGCAGTGCCCGCACCCTGGGTGGCACTCGAACCGCTGCACGCGCTCAGGGCACCGCCGGCGGCGACCCCGGCTCCGGCGACCCCGGCGACCCGCAGGACGGTGCGACGGCTGGGCTGTTCGGACATCTGGACCTCCTGCGGGGCGACTGGTGGCCCCAGCATGACGGCTGCACCCGCACTGGGCCAGTTGTCCATTGGGGCAGTGCCGATCACCCTCGCGGGCAGAGGTTTCGGCGGCATGACCGCCACCATTTCGCAAGGTTTCCGCCATAACGACACGGGAACGAAGCGGCCCCGAAGGGCGACAACCAGTCACATCGTGCGTACTGTGTGCCTCTAGCTCGCGGTCGTCGCGGGGAGTCCGGGGATGCGCCGGGCGAAAAGATCCACAGGAGGAACTGTGCAGCAGCGTTCCATCATGCGCGTCGGCGTTCCCATCGCCATCGCGGCCCTCGCCCTGTCCGCGTGCGGTTCGCGCAGCGACAGCGGCGGCACCTCGAGCGCCGGTTCGGGCACGAAGACCGCCAAGATCGGTGTCATCGCCCCGCTCACCGGTGACCTGTCCGCCCTGGGCAAGGGCATCCAGCACTCGGTCGAGCTTGCGGTCAAGCAGGCCAACGACTCCAACGCGATCCCCGGGTGGAAGCTCGAGGTCTCCGCTCAGGACGACGAGGCCAAGGCCGACGTCGGCAAGAACGCGGCCACCAAGTTGGCCGCCGACGACGCGGTGATCGGCGTCGTGGGCACCCTCAACTCGAGCGTCGCCCAGCAGACCCAGCCGATCCTCAACACCGCCAAGATCGCCCAGGTCTCCCCGGCCAACACCAACCCGACGCTCACCAAGGGTGCCGACCTGGCCAACCCCAAGCGGCCCTACGCCAACTACTTCCGCACCTGCACGACCGACGCCGTCCAGGGTCCGTTCGCCGCGCAGTACCTGCTCGGCCAGGGCATCAAGAAGGTCGCGACGATCCACGACAAGAAGGCCTACGGTCAGGGCCTGGTCGAGGCCTTCACTGCCGAATTCGTCAAGGGTGGCGGCACCGTCGTGTCGGCCCAGACGATCAACCCCGACGAGTCCAACTACCAGTCGGTCGTCTCGGCGATCGCCCCGAGCGCACCGGGAGCGGTCTACTACGGCGGCGAGTACCCGCAGGCCGGCCCGCTGTCCAAGCAGATGAAGGCCGCCGGTCTCAACGTCCCGCTCATGGGTGGCGACGGCATCTACGACCCGAAGTACATCGAGCTGGCCGGCACGACGTCCAACGGTGACCTCGCGACCTCCGTCGGTGCACCCACCGACAGCACCGCCGCCGGCAAGAAGTTCCTCGAGGAGTATGCCGCGGCGAAGTACGCCGAGCCGGCAGCGGCCTACGGTGGCTACGCCTACGACGCGGCCAACGCGATCATCAACGCGCTCAAGGTCTCGCTCAAGAGCGCCTCGGACGCCAAGTCCGCGCGTGACGCCACGCTCACGGCCCTCGGTTCGGTCTCGTTCGAGGGGGTGACCGGCAAGGTCTCCTTCGACCAGTACGGCGACGCCACCGCCAAGGTGCTCACCGTCTACAAGGTCGACGCCGGCAAGTGGATCGCCAGCAAGACCGACACCTTCAAGTGACGGTCCGGTAGTTCCGACGACACTCAGGGGCGAGCCTGGCGCTCGCCCCTGAGTGCTGTCACACTGGCGCGCTAGCGCCGCGTGCAAGCGCTCTGACCGGCCCGGAGGTGGGGATGGAACTGTTCTTCCAGCAGTTGATCAACGGGATCACGCTGGGTTCGCTCTATGCCTTGATCGCGGTGGGCTACACCGTCGTCTACGGCATCGTCCAGCTCATCAACTTCGCCCACGGCGAGGTGTTCATGATCGGCGCGTTCGGCGCCCTCGCCACGTGGAGCTACCTCCTGCAAGGGAATACCTCATTGTGGGTCTTCCCCATCATGCTCGTCGGCGCGATCATCTCCTCGGTCATCACGGCGGTCATCATGGAGCGCTTCGCCTACCGGCCCCTGCGGCACGCTCCACGGCTGGCACCGCTCATCACCGCCATCGGTGTGTCGGTCTTCCTCCAGGAGGCCGTGCGCCTGTTCTACCCCGGCGCCAAGAGCAAGCTCGCCTTCCCCGAGATCGACGTGATCTCGGGGTCCGCCGTGCGGGTGGGCGGGGTGGTCATCCAACGCTCGGCGATCTTCACGGTCGTCGCCCTCGTCCTCTGTGCCGTGTTCCTCTGGTTGTTCGTCAACCGGACCAAGTTGGGCCGCGGAATGCAGGCCGTCTCCCAGGACCCCGACACGGCCCGGCTCATGGGGATCAACGTCGACCGGATCATCGTCGTCGCCTTCGTCCTCGGCGCCGTCCTCGCCGCTGTCGCGGGCGTGGCCCAGGGCCTGCAGAACGCGAACATCGACTTCCGGATCGGCTTCCTGGCCGGCCTCAAGGCATTCACCGCCGCCGTCCTCGGCGGGATCGGCAACATCCAGGGCGCAGTGCTCGGCGGGCTCGTGCTCGGTGTGGCCGAGGCACTCGTCACGCAATACACCCAGTACCTCCCCTTCGGTCTGAGTCTGTTCGGCGGTAGCCCGTGGAAGGACGTCTGGGCCTTCGCCCTGCTCATCCTCGTCCTGGTCTTCCGGCCCCAGGGCCTCATGGGCGCCCGGGTGGTGGACCGCGCATGAGCACCTCGACTCCCGCTCAGCGGCCTACCGAGGCACGTCGCAGTAGCGTCAGCCAACCCAAGGCAAGCCCGCGCTGGATGGTGACGACGGCCGGAGCCCTGCTCCTGCTCGCCGGTTCCCTGCTGTCCTGGTGCTACGTCCGGGGCATCCTCGGCGACGTCAGCCACACCTTTGCCCCGGGCGACGTGCAGATCTTCGCGATCGTCCTGTCGGCGGTCGCCCTCTTCTTCCTGCTCCTGCGGGCCGGTCTGTTCCACAGCATCCACCGGCTGCTCGACTCGGCCCGCGCTCTGCGTGCGCTCTCGGTGACCGCCGCGGCATACATGGTCCTCGTCGTCTTCCTCGTCGCGTGGCAGGCCCCGGGACTCGCCAATGCCGACCCCGGGATCTACGTCTCGCTCGTGGGCGCGCTCGCGATGGCCGCGGCGAGTTGGCGGATGCCGTCGGACCCGCGCGTCGACCCGGTCGGCGTGCACCTGCCGAGTTGGGTGGAGATCCTCGTCATCGTCGTGCTCTTCGCGATCGTTCTCTTCGGCACCGCATATGCCCTCGGCCAGGAGGACGGCACGGTCTTCTGCCTGTTCCTGCTCTTCCTCGCCGGGCTGTGTCTGGCGCTGGCGCGGGGCGGCCTCTTTGCGTGGATGTGGGTAATCGCGCAGCGACACCGGCACGTGCTCACCCTCGGTGCCTTCACCGTCGCCTTCCTCTTCCCGTTCACCCAGAACGGTTCGGACGCGAACATGTCGATCGCCACCCAGGTGATCATCTTCGCGACGACCGCCCTCGGCCTCAACATCGTCGTCGGCCTCGCCGGCCTGCTCGACCTCGGCTACATCGCCTTCCTCGGCGCAGGTGCCTACGTCGGCGCGACGATGTCCTATTCGAGCTTCGCGACGATCGGCTGGAAGCCGCCGTTCCTCGTCGTCATGCTCATCGGAGGTGCGGTCTCGGCCACGCTCGGTCTCGTCATCGGCTCCCCCACCCTGCGGGTCTCCGGTGACTACCTCGCGATCGTCACACTCGCCTTCGGGGAGATCTTCCGGCTCGCCATGGGCAACCTCGACGGGAACAACGGGCCCAATCTCACCCGTGGGCCCAACGGCATCCCCGCCATCCCCGACCTCGAGTTCTTCGGGTTCAACTTCGGGCAGACCCACACGATCCTCGGTGTGCCGATCAACCGGTTCGGCAACTACTACTTCTTCCTCCTGCTCGTCGCGGCGTTCATCATCCTGGTCTTCACCCGGCTCAACAACAGCCGGATCGGCCGCGGCTGGGTCGCGATCCGCGAGGACGAGAAGGCCGCCGAGGCCATGGGCGTCAACATCTTCGGGCTCAAGCTCTTCGCCTTCGCCAGTGGTGCCTTCCTCGCGGGCCTGGCCGGCACGGTGAAGGCGCACCAGGACGTGTCGGTGACGCCCGACCAGTACGTATTCCTCGAGTCGGCCTTCTTGCTGGCCGCGATCGTGCTCGGCGGCATGGGCACGGTGGCCGGGGTGATCATCGGCGCGACCATCCTCAAGCTGCTCCCCGAGAAGCTGCGCTTCGTCTCCGACTACCGCCTGCTCATCTTCGGGCTGCTCCTCGTGCTCATCATGCGTTTCCGGCCCGAGGGCCTGGTCGCCAGTCGGCGACGGGCGTTGGAGTTCCACGAGGAAGACACCGGGCTGGCCGAGGAGATCGAACACGCCCATCTCGAGGCCGTCACCCAGGAGGAGCCCGCATGACCGCCACCGCAACGGTCCACGACCGCCCCTCGGCGACCGGCAAGGTCGTCCTGTCCGCCCGGGGCGTGACGATGCGCTTCGGCGGGCTCACGGCCGTCAACAACGTGGACATGACGGTGCACGAGGGCGAGATCGTCGGCCTCATCGGCCCCAACGGGGCCGGCAAGACGACCTTCTTCAACTGTCTCACCGGCCTCTACAAGCCGACCGAGGGCGAGGTGACCTTCGAGGGCACGGTGCTGCCACCCAAACCCACGGCCGTCGTGAAGGCGGGGATGGCGCGGACCTTCCAGAACATCCGGCTGTTCGGCAACATGACCGCCCTCGAGAACGTCATGGTGGGGCGCTACTGCCGGACCAGCTCAATGGCGATCACCTCCATCGTGCGCGGCCCGAAGTACCGTCGGGAGGAGGCGGATTCTCGCGCGCGGGGGCAGCAACTCCTCGAGTTCGTCGGTCTGGGCTCGATGACCGAGCACCTGGCCCGCAACCTCCCCTACGGCGACCAGCGCAAGCTCGAGATCGCCCGGGCGCTCGCGACCGACCCCAAGCTCGTCCTGCTCGACGAGCCGACGGCCGGGATGAACCCGCAGGAGACGATGGCCACCCGGGATCTCATCTTCAAGATCCGCGACCAGGGCCTGGCCGTCGTCGTCATCGAGCACGACATGCGATTCATCTTCAGCCTCTGCGACCGAGTCCTCTGCCTCGTCCGCGGCGAGACCCTCATCGAGGGGCTCCCCGCCGAGGTCCAGTCCGACCACCGCGTCATCGAGGCCTATATCGGCACGCCCGACGAGGACGAGGAGGAGGCGGTCGCCGAGGCGCACGCCCACGACTCGGACGCCGACAAGGCCCCCGCTCACGTGGACACGAAGGAGGAGCAGGCGTGAGCGCCATGCTCGAGGTGAAGGACCTGCGGGTCTCCTACGGCAAGATCGAGGCCGTCAAGGGAATCTCGTTCACGGTCGACGAAGGGCAGGTCGTCTGCCTCATCGGCACCAACGGCGCCGGCAAGACGACCACACTCCGCACCATCTCGGGACTGCTGCGGCCCGCCTCCGGTTCGATCAGTTTCCAGGGCAAGCGGATCGACAGCACCCCGGCGCACGAGATCGTCCAGCTCGGACTTGCCCACTCCCCCGAGGGTCGCCACATCTTCCCCCGACTCACCGTCGAGGAGAACCTCCTGCTCGGGGCCTTCGCCCGCAACGACACCGCCGCCATCAAAGACGACCTGCAGGCGGCATACGATCTGTTCCCGATCCTCGGTGAGCGGGCGACCCAGCCCGCGGGGACCTTCTCCGGCGGCGAGCAGCAGATGCTCGCGATGGGCCGGGCGATGATGAGCCGGCCCAAGCTACTCATGCTCGACGAGCCCTCGATGGGGCTCTCGCCGCTCATGATGCAGCGGATCATGTCGACCGTGAAGACCCTGCAGTCGCAGGGCACGACGATCCTGCTCGTCGAACAGAACGCCCGAGCCGCACTCAAGCTCGCCGACCACGGCTACGTCCTCGAGGTCGGGCACATCGTGCTCGACGGGTCGGGCCGGGAGTTGCTCGTGAGCGACGAGGTCCGCAAGGCCTATCTCGGCGAGGACTGACCGAGGCGCGACGACGGCCGGGGCCGACTCGGCGAGCTGCGGGGATCAGCCACCCTGTTGGGCTGCCAGGTCGGCCAGCTGGCCGCCGATGGCCGCGACGATCGGTGCGAAGTCGGTGCCCGGATCGAGACCGAGCACGGCCCCCCAGGCGGGCACGACCTCGGCCTGGAAGTAGCGGTGCCCGAAGCCGCCCGGCACCGAGTTGGCCATCGCCATGTCCGCCGTGAGCTGCCAGAAGGTGACCACCGGAAGCCAGGACATCTGCGCCATCGGCGTGCCGGGCCGCCGCGTCTCCAGCAACCACTCGGGGGTCGAGAAGAGCAGATCTGGTGACCACCACGCGACCGGATCGGTGTCGTGTTGGAGGTAGACGAAGCGGGGGGTCGTCCACGCGGCGTAGGGGTGGCCGAACTGGTCGGCCAGGACCTGCTCCGGGCGCCCGGCGAAGCGCACCTGTCGACCATCGTCGACGACCGGCACGACGAGGGTGGACCCGAAGGCCCGCGAGGCCGAGAGCTCGCCGCGCACCGGCGTGAAGTCGGGCGTGCCGGTCCACACTCCCCCGTCGGCCTGGGCGAGCATCTGCGCCGCCGAGTCGAACGCCCCGTTGCCCCCGAACGCCCCGAGCGACTCGCCGCCGAGGTAGAGCCGCGGGCGTCGGTCGGCCGGGATCGCGGCGAGCCGGGCGCGGACCCCGTCGAGGAGCACGCGGGCGGCCCGTGGTGGGGTCTCGCGGTCGGCCAGGGTGGCCAGGGCCGAGGGCAGGCTCGAGTACTGCATCGACACGGTGGCCGTGTCGCCGTCCTGGAGGAATTCGAAGGCGGCGACGCTCCACACGTTGACGAAGCCGGTGCTCGTCGAGGTGACCACCTGGATCGACCGGCGCGACCACGCCCCGGTGCGGTCGAGCTCGGCGAGGACGGCGTCGCGGGTCTGCTCGAGGCTGCGACCCTCGTTGCCGGCGAAGACGCGGATCGGCTCGAGCGCCGGTCGGCCGGTCGCTGCCGCGATCTCACTGCGGCTCGGCCCGGCGGCCACGAAGACCGCGCCGTCCTGGCCCAGCGACGACCACGTCTCCGGCGAACCGGGGCCACCGGAGCGCAGGCTGGACGTGGGTGCCGTGTAGCCCTCCGGCGACTGCGCGTTGACTGAATCGGCGGTGCGCGAAGCGACCAGGAAGACACCACGCAGGACGACGGTGTCGAGGCCGACGAGCAACGAGCCGAAGACGACGACGCTCGCGACGACACGCGCGAGCGCGTCACTGAGGATGCGGCGCCCGAGGTGGTGGGTGACCCAGTCGATGAGCCCGGCCACGAGGCGCCACACCCCGACGAGGCCGGCGAAGGCCGCCACCGTGGTCCCCACACTGAGCACCACCCAGCCCGCCCCCGGCAACGGTGCCCCGACGTATGCCGCGGTCCGGCGTTGCCAGTCGAGGGTGGTGAACGGGAAGGCGAGCACGCCGAGCGCCAGCACGACCAGCCAGAGGCCGACCAGGGTGTGTCGCGCCGACGGACGGATCGTCACGGTGAGCCCGGACCACGCGCGCAACCGGTGCCCGATCCCCCCGAGGACCACCCCGACGACATAGCCGACGACCGCGACGATCGCGGCGATCAACCCCTGGTAGAACCACGGCCGTGGCAGCAGGGACGGAGTGTTGGACAGGACGGTACCCAGCATGGCGAGCAGGGCACCTGGGGTGGAGGCCCCGCCGAAGCGGTCACGGCGCCAGCCGACTACTCGATCGGTGAACGCCTCGCGTCGTGACCTCGGCGCGGCGCGGTGGACCTGGCGCAGGATGGAGCGCGTCGTCGACACAAGGCTCGCGCTATCGGACCCGACCATGGCCCCAGTCCATCATGCGAGGCCCGCCCCATGCGTCGCAGCCCTCGTCGGACTGTCAATCACGTCCCTGCCAGGTGCAGATGCACGCCTCGTTGCCCTCGGGGTCGGCGAGGACCCAGAAGGCCGGGGCGTGGGCGTCGGTGACGAGCCGCCCACCCGCCGCGAGCGCCGCAGCTACCCGCACAGGTGCCTCGTCGTGGGCGACCGACACGTCCAGGTGGATCCGATTCCGTTGTGGCCGGGGCTCATCCATCTGTTGGAACCACACGTCCGGGCCCCGCCCGGCCGGGTCCACGACGTCGTCCGCGCGGGCCGGCCAGCCCAGCACCGCCGCCCAGAAGGGACGCACGGCAGCGACGTCGAGCGCGTCGACGGCCACCTCGACCACAGTGAGCGCGTGGTGGTCGGGCTCGAGGCCCCGTTCCTGCACGAGTTGGGAGATCCGGCCGGCAAGCTCGACGTCGCGGTCGGTGACCCCGCCGGCGTCGTGGCTCGACAGGGCGATCTCCACGAGGCCGTAACGGAGGTCGACGTCCGGGTGGTGGTCGGCCTCCTCGGCGATCGCCCCCACGGCG
>JAKPEG010000232.1 GCA_029552065.1 Actinomycetes bacterium | reverse complement strand
GGACTCGCTCCGGGACCCGGGCACGGCACCACCGCTGAACCCGAGCAACATCCATCTCCGGCACACCCACGGCAGTAGTCTGCAACCTCACCGTGTTGCGACGTTCACTGGAATCCGCCAGGTGTTGTGCCGATCTGATTTGGCCCCACTCTCGAGCTGACCGTCCTGAACCGCACTGGTCAACGCCGGCGTCTCCCTCCAAGCCCTCATGGCCATCCTCGGCCACTCCTGCGCCGAAATGAGCTGCGCTACGGCCGCCTCTTCGACGCCACCATCCGCGACGAGTACGAACGAGCCCTCAATCTCGCCAAGACTCGCATCGGCGTACTCGCCACTCTCAACCCAGGACGCCGCGGCTCGGGCTCGAGTTGACGCGGCCCTCCAGACCAGATCACCCGCGCCGGTTTCCCCACCATTTCCCCACTGACCCCCGTAGACAGCCGTCGCCGGCCACCCACAGTCGGACAGGACCGGAGCCCGTGACGAAGGCCCCTGACCGGCATACATGCTGGTCAGGGACCTCAACCTGCACGTGGTGGCAGGTCAGGGCTTCGAACCTTGGAAGCTTCCGCGACGGATTCACAGTCCGGCTGCTCCACCTCGCGGGCCTGGGAGTTCGCGAGGTGATGGAACGGTTCCTCACCACTTCCGCAGCGTCACTCATCCGACAGCCACATGGGCGGCCGCAACGCCGCCGCCCATGGAAGTACAGGGCGTCGTCAATCCTCTACAGTAGATGCCTAGATGGTGAGGATTGACGACGGAGGTGATTGTGGACGCACGTCGGCGGGCCGCCCTGGATGGGCTCCCTGACACCTTCCGCTACCGCGAGGGCGCTCGGGTGATCGGCGAGCGCCAACTGCGCCGGCTCATCTCCGACGGTCACCTCACCACCATGTCGCGAGGTCTCTACCGCAAGAACGAGCTGCTCGAGAACGATGACCTGCTGGAACTCGCCATGAAGGTCCCCGATGGTGCGTTGTGTCTCCGGTCAGCACTGGCCCACCACGACCTCATCGACGACATCCCGCCCGAGATCGACTTCGCCATCCCTCGAGGCACCTGGGCCCCCACGATCACCGCACCCGTTCAATGGCGGCAGTTCGACCCCGCAACCTTCGGCATCGGCAGGGACCTCCTGGACGCGGGCGCCGGCCGGACGCTGGGCATCTACACCCCCGAACGCAGCATCATCGACGCCATCCGACTGGCACACCTCGAAGGGCCGGACCTGGGCAACCAGGCGATCAAAGCCTGGCTACGCCGGGGCGGTCAACCCTCAGCGCTACTGGACCTGGCGGCCGCATTCCCGCGCACACTCAGCAGGGTGCGGCATACCTTGGAGATCCTGCTGTGACACCGCTGCCTCACGGCACGGCCGCCGCTGACGCCTACCTCGACTTGCAGGTGCGCGCCCGCGGTGACCGTCGGCCAGCGCGGTAGGGCGGAGTTCCTGGCCCGACACCACGCCGGAGTCCCAGCCACGCAGGTCGCCGACTGGGCAGGCCACAGTGTCAACGAGCTGCTGCGGGTCTACGCCTCCTGCGTTGTTGGCCAGGACGAGGCGGCACGCCAACGTGTCCAAGCGGCGCTGGCGCCAAGGACGGATTTCCTCAGGATTTCCTCACTAACCCCCGTAGACGGCCGTCGCCAGCCGCCCACAGCCGGACCTGACCGGAGCCCATGACGAAGGCCCCTGACCGGCATACATGCTGGTCAGGGGCCTCGCCGTGCACGGGTGGCAGGTCAAGGATTCGAACCTTGGAAGCTTTCGCGACGGATTTACAGTCCGCTCCCATTGGCCGCTCGGGCAACCTGCCGTGGTGCGCATGGAAGGATAGCAGCCTCAGCGACCCGCGAAGGATGACCACCCATGGCCGACAGCTCGTTCGACGTCGTGAGCTCCTACGACAAGCAGGAGGTCGCCAACGCCGTGAACAACGCGGCCAAGGAGATCGCCAACCGCTACGACTTCAAGGGGGTCGGGGCCTCGGTCGAGCTCTCCGGCTCCACCGTCGTGCTCAAGGCCAACTCCGAGGACCGGGTCAAAGCCGTCCTCGACGTCCTGCAGACCTGGCTGGTCAAGCGCAAGGTGAGCCTCAAGCACCTCGACGGCACCGACGCGACGCCCCGGCTGTCCGGCAAGGAATACCGCTTGGACTGCACCCTCGTCGAAGGCATCAACCAGGAGACGGCCAAGAAGATCGCCAAGATCATCCGCGACGAGGGCCCGCGCTCGGTGCGCGCCCAGATCCAGGGCGACGAGCTGCGCGTCTCGGGCAAGTCCAAGGACGACCTGCAGGCCGTGATGAACCTGCTGCGCGGGCAGGACCTCGACGTCGCCCTCCAGTTCACCAACTACCGCTGACCCCTTGCCGACCGGGGCCGGAGACGTTAGACCTGCCGCCATGGATCCCACTCGGGCCGTCGCCGCCGCCGGCCGCAGCCTGCGCGGCATCCGTGGCCGGCTCGGGGCGCTGCTCACCGGCCCCGAGGCCGACGACCCCGAGGCCGCCGACCTGCTCGCCGACCCGGGGCTGCAGGCCTCGCTCGCGACGTATGCCGCGCAGCACGGCATACCGCTGCACGACGTGACCGACGAGGCGGCCGGCTACCTGCGCCAGATGCTCGCCTCGCACTCCGAGCGGGCCACCCACTTCTGGGAGCGTTTCGGCGCCTGGCTCATGCGGGCCTACGACGTGCTCGTCGACGAGGAGGCGATGCTGCGGCTGCGCGAGCTCGACCGGTCGCACTCGCTCGCCATCGTCTTCTCGCACCGCTCCTACCTCGACGGCTTCGTCCTGCCCCACGTGCTGTCCACCCGCCACTTCTCGCCCACCTTCACCTTCGGCGGTGCCAACCTCGACCTGCCGATCGTCGGCGACCTCGTCAACCGGACCGGGGTCATCTTCATCAAGCGGGCCACCCGCGACCTGCCGGTCTACCGGCTCGTCCTGCGCGCCTACATCGCCACCCTCGTCGGGCGCCGCGCCAACCTCGCCTGGTCGATCGAGGGCGGTCGCACCCGCACCGGCAAGCTGCGCCCGCCCGTCCACGGGATCCTGCGCTATCTCACCGACGCCGTCGAGGCCTCCACCGGCCCCGAGGTGATGCTCGTGCCGGTGTCGATCGTCTACGACCAACTCCACGAGGTCGCCGGGATGACCGCCGAGGCCCGCGGCCGCCGCAAGACCCCCGAGGACCTCGGCTGGCTCGTGAGTTTCGCACGTTCGCAACGCTCCCGGCTCGGCCGGGCCTATGTGAGCGTCGGCGAGCCCATCCCGCTGCGTGAGCGGATGCAGGCGCTGCGGGCCGACGGCAACGACACCTCGCAGGCGATCGAGCGGGTGGCGATCGACGCAAGCCACCGGATCAACCGGGCCACCCCCGTGACGACGACCGCAGTCGTCTGCCTCGCCCTCCTGGGCGCCGACCGCGCTCTCACCTTCGAGCGCGTCCTCGACACCGTCGAGCCGATCGCCCGCTACATCCGCGACCGCCACTGGCCGGTCGCTGGCGCCGCCTCGCTCACCGACCGCTCGACGATCCGCCGGGCCCTGCAGGAGCTCACCGCCTCGGGGGTGCTCACCGTCTACGACGCGGGCACCGAGCCGGTGTGGCGGATCGGCGAGGACCAGCACCTCGTCGCCGCCTTCTACCGCAACACGGTCATCCACATCCTCGTCGACCGTGCGATCGGCGAGGTCGCCCTCCTCGCGGCCCTCGGCGCCCCCGACCGTATGCCGTCCGGCCCCCTCCCAGCCGCCGGTACGCCGTCCGACCCGGGCGGCGACCCCCGCCCAGCCGACGCCGCCGAGCCCACCGCGGGCGGCACGACGACAGCGGCGGGCGAGGCGACAGCGGCGGGCGAGACGACAGCCGACGCCGAGGCCGCGGCATACCCCGCCGAACGGCGGGCCTGGGAGCAGGCCAAGGCGCTGCGCGACCTGCTGAAGTTCGAGTTCTTCTTCCCCAGCCGCGACGACTTCGAGGAGGAGCTGCGCGCCGAGCTCGGCCTCATGACCGGCGGCACCCAGCACCTGCCCTCCGCCGGGCTCGCGAGCGACATCCTCGAGAAGACCGACCTCATCATCGCCCCGCTCGTGCTGCGGCCGTTCGTCGACGCCTACCTCGTGGTCGCCGACCGGCTCGCCGCGGCCGGCGACGGCGTCGTCACCGAGGGCGACCTTCTCGACGAGTCGCTGCGCGTCGGCGGGCAGTGGGAGCTGCAGCGGCGCATCGTGAGCGCCGAATCGGTCTCGCTCGAACTCTTCAAGACCGCCGTGCGGCTGGCGCGCCACCGCGGCCTGCTCGACGGCGTGCGCGACGGGGTGCGTGACGGCGTGCGGGACGGCGTGCGCGACGGCAAGGACCCGCGCGTGGGCGACGCGACGACCGAGCCCGACCCCGACACCGGCCTCCGGGGCCGCCGGGTCGCCTTCCGCACCGAGCTCGAGCGGCTCGCCGGACAGCTCGACACGCTGGCCGTCCTCGACGAGGCGAGGCGGGGTGCCCGTGCGACTCGCTGAACAGCTCGAACGAATCGCCGCCGCCCCCGCCGGCCCCCGGGTCGGCGCATTCTTCGACCTCGACGGCACCCTCGTCTCCGGCTACACCGCGAGCACCTTCTTCACCGACCGGCTGCGTCACCGGGAGGTGCCGCTGGGCACCTTCGTGCGCACCTTCGTCGCCGCCGTCGACGGCACCCTCGGCGGCGAGGCGACCCGTGCGGCGATCGAAGGCTATGCCGCAATGGGCGGCCAGACCGAGGACACGATCCGCGACCTCGGGGAGCGGCTGTTCGTCCAGAAGATCGCCCGCACCGTGCGCCCCCAGGCGCGCGAACTCGTCCGCGCCCACCAGGCCCGCGGTCACACCGTCGTGGTCGCCTCCGCTGCCAGCGTCTATCAGATCGCCCCGGTGGCCCGTGATCTGGGCATCGAGCACCTCGTGTGCACCCAGCTCGAGGTCGTCGACGGCGTCCTCACCGGCGAGATCCGCGGCAAGCTCCTCTGGGGCCCGGAAAAGGCCACGGGGATGCGCGGATTCGCCCGCGCCCACAAGGTGCGCCTGGCCGACAGCTTCGCCTACGGCAACGGCGACGAGGATGTCGCCTTCCTCGCCGGGGTCGGCAACCCGGTCGCCCTCAACCCCTACACGGGCCTGCGCAAGGCGGCCGCGCGGTTCGGCTGGCCCGTCCTCGACCTGCGCGATCCGCCCGGCTTCAGCGTGACCGACCTCGCCCGCACGGTGGTGGCCCTCGGCGGCCTCAACGCAGGGGCGAGCGCCGGGCTCGTCTATGGCCTCGTGCGGGGCGACCGCCGGGAGGGCACCCGCCTCGGCGTGTCGCTCGCCTGCGAGGCGGCGCTGCGACTGGGCGGCATCGAACGACGCATCGTCGGGCTGGAGAACCTGCCCACCGGCCCGGCCGTCTACGTCGCCAACCACCAGAGCGCCCTCGACCCGATCGCCGTCGCCTCGATCCTGCCCGGCGACTTCACCGTCGTGGCCAAGAAGGAGGCGCGCTTCGACCCACGCGCCCTGCTCGGCAGCGTCCTGCTCGACCCGGCATACATCGACCGCAGCGACTCGGCCTCCGCGCGCGCGACCCTCGCCGAGACCGCCGAACGGATCCGTGGCGGCACCTCGCTGCTCATCTTCCCCGAGGGCACCCGCAGCGCGAGCCAGGTCCTCGGTCGCTTCCGCAAGGGTGCCTTCCACCTCGCGATCCAGGCGGGGGTGCCGGTCGTCCCGGTCGTCCTGCGCAACACCGGCGAGCTGCTCCCCCGGCACGGCCGGGTCATGCACCCCGGCGTGCTCGACCTTGCCGTGCTCGAGCCGGTCACCGGCTGGCGGGTCGACCGACTCGACGCCCAGGTCAACGCCCTGCACGACCAGTTCGCCGCCACCCTCGCCGATTGGCCGCAGCAATGAGCCCCGACACCCCCGACACCCCCGACGCGACCCGCGGCTACGACCCCGCGACGTATGCCGCAGTGGCCAGTTGGTCGGGATCGGACCGGATGAGCGAACTCGAGGCCACGATGTGGCGTTCCGAGCGCCACCCCCGGCAGTCCTCGACGATGACCACCCTCTTCCTCCTGGACCGGGCACCCGACTGGGACCGCTTCGTCGAGGCCCACGACTGGGCGACCAGCCTCGTCGCCCGGGCCCGCCAACGGGTCGTCGAACCCCTCCTGCCCACGGCACCCCCGGTGTGGCGGACCGACCCGCACTTCGCGCTGTCCTATCACCTGCGCCGCGCCCAGCTGGGCGAGCGCAATACGATGGCCGACCTGCTCGAACTCACCCAGACCATCGCCCTCACCCCGTTCGACCGCACCCGGCCGCTGTGGGAGGCGACCCTCGTCGAGGGGCTGGAAGGTGGGCGGGCGGCATACGTGCTCAAACTCCACCACTCGGTGACCGACGGCCTCGGGACGATCCAGCTCGTCTCCATGCTCGGCAGCCGCAGCCGGGCCCATACCGCGGACAAGCCGCGCGGAGTCGCCCCGACGCCGGTCGAGGAGTCGTCCGATCCGGTCGCCGTCACCGTCGAGGGACTCGCCCACACGCTCGGGCGCACTTCGGACCTGCTGCTCGGCGCGGTCGACCTCGGGGCCCAGGCGCTCGTCGACCCGCGCGGCGCGATGAGCGAGACGCTGCGTTTCGGGGCGTCGTTGCGCCGGGTGCTCTCCCCGCCACCGGCCACCCCCTCACCACTCCTGCGACCGCGCGATGCCCGGACCTGGATCCTGCGCACGCTCAGCTGCGAGCTCGCCGACCTGAGAGCGGCGGGCCGGGTCGCCGGCGGGTCGGTGAACGACGCCTTCCTCGCGGCCCTGCTCGGTGGGCTGCGGCGCTATCACGAGGTGCACGGGGTCGAGCTCGACGAGCTGCCGGTGACGGTCCCCGTGTCGCTGCGCCGGGCCGACGACCCGATGGGCGGCAACAGATTCGCCGGGGCGATGTTCGCCGCACCGATGGGGATCGCCGACCCGCTCGACCGGATCGCGGCCATGCGCGGCGTGATCCTCGGCCAGCTCACCGAACCGGCTCTGGACTCGCTGTCGGTCATCACACCGATCGCCAACCGGCTGCCCTCCGCCGTGGGCGCCGCCATGGCCCGGCTCAGCGCCGCCACCGATCTCTCGGCGAGCAACATGCCCGGTCTCACCGAGGACGTCTACCTCGCCGGGGCCAAGATCGAGCGGGTCTATCCGTTCGGCCCCCTCCCGGGCGTCGCGATCATGGCCGTCCTGCTCACCCACATGGGCCGGTGCGGCATCGGGCTCACCATCGACGGCTCGGCGCTCGACGACGTCGACGTGCTCATGACCTGCATGCAGGAGGGGCTCGACGAGGTCCTCGCCGTCGGGCGGCCGCGCCGGCGGGGAACGAGTCGCCGCTGACTCAGCGGGAGCGCGGGGCCGCCTCGGGGAAGAGCGTGCCGAGGCCGAAACCGGACCGGCCGGCCACCGACGTGCGGGCCATGAGCACCTGGTGCAGCTGGATCCGGTTGCGCTCGAAGGACAGCCGGGAGCCGGCGAGGTAGAGGCCCCACACCCGGGCGGTCCCGCGGCCGGCCTCGGCCACGCAGTCGTCCCAGTTCTTCGACAGGTTGGCGCACCAGTCGGCGCAGGTGAGGGCATAGTGCTCACGGAGGTTTTCGTGGTGACGGACCTCGAGGCCCACGTCCTCGGCGGCGCGCACGATGTCGCCCGAGCCGGTGAGCCCGCCGTCGGGGAAGACGTAGCGGTTGATGAAGCCCCGCTCGGGGATGCCCGGGTGCCGGTTGTCCGGCCGGGTGATGCAGTGGTTGAGCAGCCGCCCGCCCTCGGCGAGCTTGGCATGCAGAAAGCCGAAATAGGCCGAGTAGTTCTTCGGCCCGATGTGCTCGGTGAGGCCGATCGAGGAGACGGCGTCGAAGCCGGTCTCGGCGACGTCGCGATAGTCGAGGTGACGCACCTGCGCCCGGTCGGCGATCCCCTCGCGCTCGAGCCGCGCGGCGGCATACGCGGCCTGTTCGCCGGAGAGGGTGACCCCGATCGCCGTGACGCCGTAGTGGTGGACGGCGTGGCTCACCATGCCGCCCCAGCCGCACCCGAGGTCCAGCAGCCGCATGCCCGGCTCGAGTCCGAGCTTGCGGCAGACGAGGTCGAACTTCGACTCCTGCGCGAGCTCGAGGGTGGACTCGGCGGTGGGATAGGTCGCGCACGTGTAGGCCATCGACGGTCCGAGGACCAGCTCGTAGAACCGGTTGGACACGTCGTAGTGGTGGGAGATCGCCGCCGCGTCGCGTCGGCGCCCGTGCGCGAACCCCGAGGCCAGTCGGCGGGCCCGCGACGGGGTCTCCTCCGGGGGCAGGCTCGGCACCTGCCACCGGTGCGCCGCGGCGAAGCGGGCAAGCTCCGGTATGCCGCGCCAGTCCGGCAGCCGCGGGCACAGCCCGTCCTCCATCGTCTTGAGCACCTCGTAGGGATCACCCTCGTCGACCCCCTCGATGACGAGGGAGTCGGTGAGATAGGCCCGGGCCATCCCGAGGGTGCCCGGCGCGGTGAGCAGGTAGTTGAGCCCCACGTCGCTGGCCACGTGGATGGGCAGCCCCTCGGCGGGACCGCTCGCCGAGCCGTCGAAAGCCGTGATCCGGCACATGGTGTTGTCGAAGAGCAGGTCGAATGCCTGCGCCACCGTCATCGCCATCTCGTCACCGTCTCCCCACTGCCTTGTCGTAGAGGTCGGCGAACCGCCTCCGAGGGTCGTAGCGTCGTTTGCTTGCCTGGTATGCCGTGCCGCCGTAGCGGGCGTGGAAGTCCTCCCGCGAATAGTAGGCGTCCGAATAGAGCGACTTGTGTCCGCCCAAGGCGTCGACCTGCGCCTCGATCGCCCGGTTGACATCGCCGTCCGCGCGGCCCGGGAGGATCGGCACCGTCGACCAGAAGCCGACGTTGACGTAGACCTCGCCCGGACGCATCGGATAGAGCGGCCAGGTGGCCTCCCCCTCGGGGGTCGGGATCGGTGCCGGCTCACGAAGTCGGATGGGACACAACCAGATCGGCTCGATGGGCACGTCGTGAAGGAACCAGTCGAGGAACTCGGCCGTGCGCTCGAGCGGGATCTCGACGTCCTGGACGACCCGCTCGCGGGGCGGCTTGCCACGCATCCGGTCGATCCGCGCCGCGGGATGCCACCGGTTCTCCACGCCGACGAGGCGCATGTAGACGTCGCTGCGCTTGAACCGGTCCGGCCAGAGGCGTCGCACCACGGGTCGTTGCACTCCGAAGGCCCGCGAGCACCAGAACCAGTCGGTGTCCCAGCGCCAGAGGAAGTCCCGCACGGTGAGCACATCGGTCGCCCGCTCGGTGAGGGACCGGTAGTAGATCCCCTGGCCGGTGTAGTCGCTCGGGCGCTCGCCCTCGTCGAGTCGCTGCGCCCACGTGCCGAGCGTGAGGTATGCCGTGTCCCTCGCGAACACCACACCGTCGAGGAAGTCGACCGGCCGGCCCTCCCACGACCGCTCGGCGACGATCCGCCGCACGGCCTCGGTGAGAGCCGCGAAATCGTGGAAACGGATGTGCCGCAACCGGACCCATGGCGCGACCGGCTCGAGGTCGACGGTGAGCGACACGGCATAGCCGAGGGAGCCGTAGGAGTTGGGGAAGGTGCGGAAGAGTTGGGCGTCGGGACCGTCGGGGGTGACGGTGCGGATCTCGCCGGTGCCGACGAGCAGGTCCATCGAGCGGACCGACTCGTGGGGCAGGCCGTTGCGGAAGCTGCTCGCCTCGATGCCGAGCCCGGTGACCGCCCCACCGAGAGTGATCGTCTTGAGCTGTGGCACGACCAGCGGCATGAGCCCGTGCGCGAGCGTCGCATCGACGACGGTCTCGTAGGTCGCCATCCCCTGCACGGTCGCGGTCCGGGCCTCAGGGTCCACGTCGAGAACCCCGGTGAGGCGCGAGACGTCGAGGCCGGGCACCGTGCGGGCGGCGCGGGGCCGGAAGAGGTTGGTCGTGCGCTTGGCCAGGCGCACCGGCATACCGGCCGGGATAGCGTCGAAGGAGGCGAGCAGGGCGGCGACGGCGCGGGCATGACTGTCCGCGCCCACGAGGGCGGGCGCGGGCGGGGAGAGCGTCGCGGCCACCCCCGCAGGCTAACCCGCCGCGGCGACGGTCGGCGCCTTGGGTCCACACGGGATCGTCCGAGGATCAGTCGGGGAACGCTTCGGATCCCTCGATCTCGTCACCGTGTCAGCGGGGGGTGTCATGCTGGCGCGATGTCACGAGTCATCCATTTCGAGATCCACGCACAGGACGTTCCCCGGGCGATCGCCTTCTACCAGGCCGTGTTCGGCTGGGAGATCCAGGACTGGAGCGCATATGCCGGGATGCCCTACTTCGGGGTCGTCACCGGTGCCGAGGAGCAGATGGGCATCAACGGGGCGATCATGGCGCGACCGGGGCCCAACATGGAGGTCGGCGGTCCCGTCGCCGGTGCCGTGCTCACCATGGGCACGGACGACTTCGACGCGACGGCCGAGCGGATCCTCGCCGCGGGCGGCACAGTCGCGCTGGCCAAGCACGCCCTGCCGGGCATGGCCTGGCAGGGCTACTTCCACGACACGGAGAACAACGTCTTCGGAGTCCACCAGCCCGACCCCGAGGCCCGCTGACCGGACCGCGGCACCCTTCCAGGCGGCTGACCGGCCGGCCTGGAGATCTCACCTGCCCGCGCCCCGGCGCGAACGCCTGGGCGCGGGCATGACAGATCGCTGACAGACCGGCGCCAGCCGGGCCGCGCACCCTCGTGGACGACACCACGTCCCACGAGGAGTTCTCCCATGTCGTCCCCTCCCGAGGCACACCTCGCCTCCGTCCCTGCCGCAAGCACCCTGCCCGTCGATTCGCTTGCCCCGGCCTTCGGGCTGTCGATGGACTACGAGGTCTGCCTCCTGGGTCGGATCAAGGAGGCCCGCGACACGGGGCTGGCCGACCGGGAGGCCGTGGCCCTCGGGCTGGCGAGCACCGGACGGATCGTCACCGCCGCAGCCGCACTCATGTCGGTGACCTTCCTCGCCTTCGCGACGAGTCGGGTGAGCTTCATCCAGATGCTCGGACTCGGTTGCGCCCTCGCCGTGCTGCTCGACGCGACGCTCGTGCGGGGTGTGCTCGTCCCGGCGCTCATGCGGCTGCTCGGCGCGGCCAACTGGTGGGCACCGGCCGCACTCGTGCGCCTGCACGCCCGCATCGCCCCGGCCCCCGAGTATGCCGTCGCCCCGCCGACGAGCGCCCCGTTGCCTCCGGGGCGGAGGGCATCGCGATGAACGCCCGGGAGATGGTGAGCGTCGGGATCCGTCGCCACGGAGGCCCCGAGGCGCTCGAGGTCCTCACCGGGCCCGTACCGAAGCCCGGACCCGGTGAGGTCCTCGTGCGCAACCACTGGATCGGCGTCAACTACGTCGACCTGCAACACCGGGCCGGCCGGCCCTATCCGGTCACCCTGCCGCTCGTCCCCGGCACAGAGGCGGCCGGCGTGGTCGAGGCCGTCGGCCGCGACGTCGACGCCAGCCTCGTCGGTGCCCGCGTCGTGCACGCCGGCCACCTCGCCGGCTGCTATGCCGAGTTCACCGCCGTCCGGCGGGAACACCTCACCCCCGTCCTACCGGACGTCGGACTCGACATCGCCGCCGCCCTCACCCTCGCCGGCACGACCGCGCATGTCCTCACCCGGACGGCAGTCACCGCCGCGGGACGCACGGTCGTCGTCTATGCGGCCGCCGGCTCGACCGGGGGCGCTGTCGTCCAGCTCGCCCACGCCGACGGGGCGCGGGTGATCGGCGTCGTCTCCACCCAGGACAAGGCCCGCGTCGCACGCGAACTGGGCGCAGACGACGTAGTCGTCGCGGACGGGACGCCGCTCGCCCAGGCCGTGCGGGCCCTGACGGAGGGCCGGGGAGTCGACCTCGTCTACGACGCGACCGGACGCGACACCTTCGAGGCGAGCCTGCAGATGCTCGCCACCGGCGCCACCCTCGTCGTCTACGGCGCGACGAGTGGCCCGCCCGCACCGGTGGACATCGGCCGGCTCTCCGGTCTCACCGCCGATTCGGTGGGCACCGGCTCGCTGGGGATCCGCTGGGTCGCATCCGGCCACTACCTCGAGGGCGCCCGCCGCGAGGCGGTCACCTCGGCGGTGCTGCGCGACATCGCCTCCGGTCGGCTCACCCCGCGCATCGCCGCTCGCCTGCCGCTCGAGGCCGCGGTCGACGCCCACCGCCTGCTCGCCGGGCGCTCGGTGCTCGGCAAGGTCCTGCTCCACACATCCACGAAAGGAATCTCCCCGTCATGACCACTCCCCTCTCGACCTTCCAGGTCACGCCCCCGCCAGGATGGACCGGGCCGGGGGGCGGCCGGATCTCGGCCACCCTGCGCCCGGACCGGCTCGAACTCGCCCTCGGCGGCGGCGGGCTGCTCGCGGTGATGTTCGCTTTCCCCCAGCTGGGCCGGCCGCACTTCCCGCCGGCTGCGACGGCAGCCCAGCCGGTGACGGTGCTCGGCCCGCACGCGCTGCAGGCCCTCGCCGTCGGGCTCCCCGAGGGCAGCGCCGAACTGCTGCGCAGCGCCCTCACCGGCCGGCTCGCCCTCGTCGCGACCGGCGACCCCACCGATGTCGTGCCCCTGGAGATCGGCCCGGCGCAGCCGCTCGACGGCACCGTCGGCTTCGCGCTGCTCGGCACCCCCACCGAGCGACGCCTCTACGACGTCGCCCTGCGGGTCGAACCGTCCGGCTGGCAGGTCGTCGCCCCGCACGCCGTCTACTACCGCCGGGAGTGGTCGGACTTCGGGCTCGCGCACATCACCGACACGCATGTCGCACGCCGGATCGATGCCTTCCGTCCCACCCTGCGCAGCCTCGGACTGGACGAGGCGGCCGATCGGCTGTGCAACATGAACGACCAGTTCCGGGGCTTCGTGCACCTGGCCAACTCCCTCCACGACGCCGGCGAACTCGACGTCATCGTCGCCACCGGCGACCTCGTCGACTACCTCTACGAGGACGACGACGACCTCCAGGGGCTCGGCAACGCCGGCTTCCTGCGCGAGCTCATCCTGGGCACGGCCCCCGGCCCGGACTGGCCGACGGTCGAGGAGCTGCGGGTGCCCATCCTCATGACCCCGGGCAACCACGACTACCGACGCCACCCCTATCACCTCGTCTTCGACGTCGAGGCCGCCGGACTCGACCTCACCCGGGTGCGCAACTTCTCCAACCTCGCGCTCCTGGAGCGCGAGGCGATGGCCCTCACCAACGCCCTCTGCTTCCCCGGCGCGACCGAGGTGCCGAAGTTCGGCAAGGACGGCGCCCTCCGGATGGTGCAGATCGACCCGCAGGTCAGCGCCTTCCGCCGCGCCCTCGCCGAGCCCGGGCCGCATGTCGCCGAGCTCGGCAAGCACCGGGTCGTCCTGGTCGACAGCGCCCACGACGTGGGGATGCCGGATTCGGTCGGCGACGCGTTGTGGGAGGTCGTGAAGCAATGGTGGAACGGCTCGGGGGACGAGGACCTCTTCACCCTCATCGGCGGCTCGCCCAACTGCGAAGGCGTCGACGACGCCGAGTATGCCGTCGCGGTCGCCGCCCTCGAATCGGCCCCGGCCGACGGGCTGGTGATCCTCGGCCTGCACGCCCCGCTCATCAACCCGTGGACCGGCCAGACCCCCTTCTTCCTGCGCGAGACCCAGCGCCCCGCCCAGGCCCAGCAGGCAGCCTGGTGGGTGCAGCGGCATACCGGGGAACGGACCGACCAGCTGGTCTCCCGGCACCCGGACTGGTTCGCGGCCCCGGGAGAGGGCGAACCGGCATACCTCAAGCGCGGTGACACCCAGGACCTGCTCGACTCGGGGGTGTCCCGCGGGCGCACCGACGACCTGCTGCGGGCACTGGCCGGGGTCGGCACGAACCGCCGAGCCGACGTCGTGCTCGCCGGCCACACCCACCGGCACAACGAGATCGCCATCCGGACCCTCCCGGACGGCACCCTCGCCTACTACCTCGACCACTACACCCAGAATCCGCGCGCGGCATACCCGAACGCCTTCGTGCGGGTCGCCGACGTCGACCCCCGGCCGGACGGGCGGATGTCGCTGCCCACGACGACCACATACGTCGAGGTCGACGAGGACGCGATCGCCCACGGCGAGCCCTGGCCGATGCCCTGGGACGCCAAGCACGACTGGGTCACCTACGTGCCGCCCTATGCCGACCCGCTCAACTCGTCGACGGATCCCCGTGGCTGGTGGGAACGCCATCGGCCGTTGCAGCTGCAGACCGGTGCGTTGGGCCTGTGGGAGAACGACCAGGTGAGCTTCAGCGGGCTGCGGCTGCTCTCGGTGCGCGGCGACGTCGTCCAGCGGGTCCACTTCCTGCCCCGCGAGCGGCTGGCCGCCCACGGCTGGTCACTGCCACTGGACCAAGCCGCCGCGCCCGAGCCCCGCCGGAGCGTGCGGGTGCGCGAACGCACCCGCCGGTTCCGATCGCCCGCGACGGCGGGCTCCCCGGTCGCCCTCGTGCCGCCCGGCGGCGGCCACTCGGTGGTCTACCGCGACACCGAGGACTACCTGGTGGAGCTGTGGGACGTGCCCGGGTCCGCCGGCAGCGGACGGCTGGCCGGCCGCGAGGTCGCACCGGCCGCGACCGGGCGCCCGTCGGGCTTCGTCGGGCCCGACGGCACGGCGGTCGTGCTCTACCGCGGGGCCGACGCGCACATCCACTCGCTCTACTGGTCCGGCCCGGCCGCGGCCGGGCACGACGCCCTGTCCGAGACGGCCGGAGCGATCACCGCCGCGGGCGACCCCTGCGGCTACGTCCTCGCCGGGGTGACCCACGTCTTCTACCGCAGCGACGACGGCAACATCGAGGAGCTGTGGTGGGCTGGCGCGGGCGAGATCGGCCACGGCCACATCACGGGCTACTGCGAGGAGCCACTGGCAGCCGGAGACCCCGGCGCCTACCCCGTGACGACGACCGGGCAAAACATCGTCCTCTACCGCGGCGTCGACGCACACGTGCACTCGCTCTACTGGTCCGACGGCCCGACCGGCCACGACGACCTCTCCGGCTATGTCGGATCACCCCTGGCCGCAGGCGAACCCAGCGGCTACCACACGCCGCACGACGACAGTCACCAAGTGGTCTACCGGGGGGTCGACGGGCATGTCCACGAGATCTGGTGGGTGGGCGCCGATCCCGCCAAGGGCTGGGACCTCGTGGCCGCCGCCGGCGCACCGGGCGCCGCCGCCGACCCGGTGTCGTGGTTCGTGCCCGAGACCGGCGTCAAGCACGTGGCCTACGTGGGCACGGACGGGCACGTCCACGACCTGGCGTGGGCTCCCGGTGCCGGTGCTCCCGGGTGGACCGACCTCAGCGTGGTGGCCATGGCCCCCCCTGCGGTCGCCGACCGGGTCACCGTCGCGCACAACGCGGGGTCGCCGGTATGCCGCCTCGTCTTCCGTGCCGGTGACGGGCAGCTCTACGAGATCGCCTGGGGGTGACGCCCTCCCGGCCGTGACCGCCGCCTCGGACGCCCGCCGAGGACGGGCACGCGGAGCAGGTCGCCGGAAGGTCGCTGTCAGACGACGGCCGCTCGGCCAGGGTCGTCGGTGGGGAGCAGTGCTGCGGGAAGGCCGGGCGAGGCCCGTGGCGACCAGCTCGTCGAGCGGGTCGCCGGTTCCGTCGATCTTGGTGATGCGGTAGGCCGCGCGACCGCGGCGTAACACGATCACCTCACCGTGGTCCGCGAGTCGTGTCGCCCGGGAAGGGTTCTGGTTCAGCTCTGTGAGGGTGATCGACGTCACGACGGGTTTTTGGCATCTTGTTCTATTTTGCGGTTCGCCTGAGCTGGATTCGGACCAACCGAAATGGGAAGGCGCCGCTGCGGAGGCTGTGATTGCATGGTCGGATGCGCGTCGGCGTGCTCGGGCCGCTCGTCGTCCACCTCGACAGCGGACCGGTCTCCCCACGCGGCCAACGGCCGCGCGACGTCCTCACCATGCTCGTGCAGCGGCGGGGACATGTCGTCTCCCCCGAGATCGTCCTCGACCGGGTGTGGGCAGACCAGGCCCGCGACCTCACCCCCGCGGCCGTGCACACCGTGATCGCCCGGCTGCGCCGGCAGCTGGGAGCCGAGGTCGTCGAGACGCTCGACGCCGGCTACCGGCTCGGGCGCGGGGTCGGGGTCGACGTCGACGCCTTCGAGGCGGCCAGCCGCACCGCCCGTGCCTCGCTGGCCGGGGGCGACCTCGCGGCGGCCATCACGGCATACCGGGAAGCGCTTGCGGTGTGGCGCGGGCGGCGGGCCTTCGAGGACGCGAGCGACGACCTGGTCACCGGGGACCGCGCCCGGCTCGAGGAGGCCCGGGCGCGGGTCTGCGAGGAACTCGCCGGGGCCCTGCTCGTCAGCGCCGGTCCGGCGGCCACCGAGGAAGCCCTCGCCATCGCGGCCGAAGTCATGGCTGAGCACCCGCTGCGGGAAGGGCCGCACCGCACGGCCATGCTTGCCACGTTCCGGCTGGGCCGGCAGGCCGACGCCCTCACGATCTACCGTGAGCTGCGCGGCCGACTGCGCACCGAGCTGGGCATCGAACCGAGCACGGCCACCGCGGCCGTGCACCAACGCATCCTCAGCCAGGACCCCACCCTCGCGCCCGAGAGCTCGCCCGACCAGGGCAGTCGGCCGGTCGGCGAGCGTCCGGCACGTGGTGGACTCGGCCGGCTGCCGGTCCCGCCCACCCGCACGGTCGGCCGGGAGCGGGAAGTCGACGAGGTCCTCGCCCTGCTCGACGACGGTCGCCGCCTCGTCACCATCCTCGGGCCAGGAGGCGTCGGCAAGAGCAGACTGCTCGCCGAGGTCGGCAACCGGCTCGCCGCCCGTGAGGACCGCTGCCCGGAGATCGTCTATGTCGACCTGTCCGGGCTCGGCGAGAGCGGTCCGGTCGAGATCGCCGAGGCCGTGTCCACCGGCTCTCGGCTGCGCGGCAGCGCGGAGGATCCGGTGTCCGGGCTGGCCGAGGCGCTCGCCGATGCACCGGTCCTCGCGCTCGTCGACGAGGCCGAATGGTCCGCCCCGGCCGTCGCCGTCGTCGCGAACACCCTGCTCACCCGCTGCCCCCAGGTGCGCCTCGTCGTCACCTCGCGCGTGCCGCTCGACGTGCTCGGGGAGTCCCGGTTGCTGCTCGCCCCGCTCCCCTGCCCGCCGGAGGAAACCGAGGATCCCCAGCAGCTGCGCAGCGCCCCCGCTGTCCGGCTGCTCGAGGCCCGGCTGCGTGACCACGCACCCGATCTCGTCGTGGGCGACGACGACGCACGCGATCTCGCGCGGATCGCCCGGCGCCTCGACGGCCTTCCTCTCGCCCTCGAACTCGTCGCCGGCTACGCCGCCTCGCACACCATCGCCGAGCTGCTTCCCCTCGTCGAGGCCCCGTTGGACGTCGTGAGCGACGAACAGGGCCACAGCCCGCGCCATCGCAGCCTGCGCGACACCCTCGAGTGGAGCCTCGGCCGCCTCGACCCGCCCACCCGGACGGTGCTGCGGCGGCTCGCGGTCTTCGCCGGACCCTTCGAGCTCGCAGCGGCGCGCGCGGTCGCCGGTGGCTCGTTGCCGCCCGCGGCGGTCGAATCCGCCCTCCGGGTGCTCGTCCGCGACGCCGTCGTCCAGCGGGACAGCTCGGGGGGCCGCAGCGGACGCAGGCGGATCCGGCTGCGGCTGCTGCGCACCGTTCGTGATCTCGGCGTCGAGGAGCTGGCGGCGCTGGGTGAGCTCGACTCCGCCCGCCGTCGCCATCGAGACTGGTATGCCGCCCGATGGTGCGGCCAGCCATCTTCCGACGAGCAACTGCTCGACGTGGCCGACAGCTACGACGACTACGTCGAAGCCTTGCGGCGAGCCCTCGAAGCCCGGGACGCCGCAGGCGTGTCGTCGCTCGCCATCACGCTCGAACGCCATTGGAGTCACGCGGATGCGATCGGCCCGGCCATCCGCTGGGTCGACCGAATCCTCGCCAGCGGGGTGCTGCACGGACCGGACCGGGCCCGGGTCGTGGTGATGCGATTCGGGCACGGACTCATCGGCGACCCGAGCGGCCGGCTCGGTGCGGTCGAGGATCCCGACCCGCTCATCGACTGCGAGGCCGAGTTGGCCGACGATCCGCCGTGGCTCGCCCAATGCCTCAACATCCAGGCCGTCCGACACTACGTGCGTGGTGCCATGGCCGCCTCGGTCGCGGTGACGACCCGGCTCGTCGAGGTTGCCCGTGCCGAGCCAGGCGAGCTGCTGCTTTCTCGGGCCTTGGCCACGCACGCGGTCTCGCTGGCAGGTCTGGGGGAGCACGCCGAAGCGGTGGCCACGGCCACACATGCCTGGTCGCTGCTGCCCGCTGAGCCGTCGTCGGTGGAACTGCTCGGGGTCGCCACCCGCGTGGGGCTGGCCCTCACCGATGCCGGCCGCGATGCCGAAGCACTGCACATCCTCACGAGCGCGGCCGAACGCCTCGACCGCCGGCCGGGTTTCGGTCCCAATCGACACCTGCTCATCAATGCCGGCTGGGCAGCCCTCGGGCTGGACGAGCCGAGCGAGGCGTTCTCCTGGTTCGCCCGTGGCGTCGACGCGACGCTCGGCCTGCCACCGGGCCTGTTCGCCGCAGAGGAGTGCTGCGGGGCGGCCTGTGCACTGGCCCGGATCGGCCAGGACGACGCCGCTCGGGCGCTCGAACTTGCCGACGAGATGCGACGCCGACGGGGGGTGGTGCTCACGGCCACGCAGCAACGCCTGCTCGCCGAGGCCCGCGCACTCGTCGGTGTCGACCCGGTCGACGAGGTGGCATCGCACCTGTCCGACAGCGAACTCGCCGCGACCATGTATGCGACCATCCGTCGGGCGGCCGCCCGCTGAGGTGAGCCGCACGGCATACCCCGCACACCCACGCAGGTGTATGCCGTGCGGTCGCGTTCGGCGGCCCGGCCCGTCAGGCGGCCCGGCTCGTCAGACGGCCCGGTCGCGTTCAGCGGCCGACGTTGCCTCCGCGGGCCATCGCCTCGAGGCGGTGGATCCGCTCGTGCATGGGCGGGTGCGTGGAGAAGAGCCGGGAGACGTCCTGGGCCCGGAACGGGTTGGCGATCATCAGGTGGCTCGTGTTGACGAGCTGCTGTTGCGGGGCCAACGGCGCGCGGGCGACACCGGCCTCGAGCTTGCGCAGCGCCGAGGCGAGGGCGAGCGGGTCACCGGTGAGGGTGGAGCCGTCCTCGTCGGCGTCGTATTCCCGAGTCCGGCTGATCGCCATCTGGATGACCGCGGCGGCCAGCGGGGCGAGCAGCGCCATCGCGAGCAGCGCGAACGGATTGGGCCGCTCCTCGCCGTCGCCGCCGCCGAAACCACCCCCGACGAACATGAGCATCTGGGCCACCGAGGTGACGACGCCGGCGATCGCGGCGGCCACCGACGAGGTGAGGATGTCGCGGTTGTAGACGTGCATGAGCTCGTGGCCGAGCACCCCGCGCAGCTCGCGTTCGTCGAGCAAGCGCAGGATCCCTTCGGTGCAACAGACCGCGGCATTGTCCGGATTGCGGCCGGTGGCAAAGGCATTGGGCGCGTCGGTCGGCGAGACATAGAGCCGCGGCATGGGTTTGCCGGCGCGGGTCGAGAGCTCGCGGACGATCCGGTACATCACGGGTGCCTGGGCCTCGCTCACCGGATAGGCCCGCATGGCCTTGATGGCGATCTTGTCGCTGTTCCAGTAGCCGTAGAAGGTCATCCCCAGGCCGAACACGGCGAACAGCCAGATGTAGCGACCGCCCCCCACGAGGGCGCCGATCCCGAGCAACAGCGCCCAGATGAGGCCGAACAAGGCAGCCGTCTTGAGGCCGTTGTAGTGCTTGTGCATGCCCTCTCAACGTGGCAGTGGACGGGGCTTGTTCCCACGGGTTCGCGCCGCCCCTCGGGTCGTGCGCGGCATACGCCCGGGGTATGCCGCGCGCGCCGTCCTCAGCGCGGGTCGCCGTCGAGCGGGGTCGGAACCGGGACGTCGGTCACCCAGCCGGCCAGCCGGTCACGCTCGTGGACCAGGGCTCCGGGGGACCGCTCGGCGAGTCCGCCGACGTCGGCCCAGTGGAGGGCGTCGAACGGGCAGACCTCGATGCAGATCCCGCAGAACATGCACAGCCCGACGTCGATGGCGAACCGGTCGAGCACCGCACGGGTGCGGGGCCGGCCGCGCGGGGTGGTCGCCGGCTCGGTCTCGGTGTGGCTCGTGAGGTGGATGCAGCGGTCCGGGCACGCGGTCACGCACAGGTCGCAGGAGGTGCACAGCTCGGGCACGAGGGCGATCGCCCCGCGCACCCGTGCGGGCCGGCCGCTCACGGCGCGCCGCCCTGCGTGGGGGTCGGCTCGGGGGTCGGCTCGCCGGAGGGCCGGGTGAAGTCCTTGCGCAGCGGATGCCCCTCGACGTCCGGCGGCAGCAGGAGGCGCCGCAGTCCGAGCCCCGACGGGTCCTCGAAACCCTCGACCGCGAGCCCGAACAGCTCGGCGGTCTCCCGCTCGCACCAGGCGGCACCTGGATAGATCGACGTGAGGCTCTCGAGACGCTCCCCCGGCCGCACCCGGGTCACGAGCGTGCGGGCGCGCAGCGACCCAGGGACGGACGGATCGGCGACCTGGGCGAGCACGACGAGGTCACCCTCGCCCGCGTCGAACGCGGTGAGCCAGCCGAACCACGTGTGGCCCGCCTCGTGCGCCCGGCCCGCCTCGGCCCGCCACTTCTCGAGCGGCAGCTCGGGCTCGACGGCCAGCTCGCTCATCGGCCCGACCCCACCGGGCTCGCGGACATCCGATCGCTCGAGCCGGTCGAGCCGGTCGAGCCGGTCAGGTCCGGGGCGCCTGCAGCGTCACCGGCTGCGGGGTCGAGCAGCCCGGCGAGCGCTTCGGCGATCCCCTCGGGCGGTGGCGGGCAGCCCGGCACGACGAGGTCGACCGGCAAGACCGAGGCGGCACCGGGCAGCACGGCATACGAGTCCCAATAGGGACCACCGGAGATCGCGCACGCGCCGAAGGCGACGACATGGCGCGGGCGGCCCGAGGCGCCCATCGCGTCGTAGAGCGCCCGGACGGTGGGGGCGTTTGCGCGGGTGACGGTGCCCGAGACGAGCAGGATGTCGGCGCTCGCAGGGTCCTGTGCAAGCGGTTCGACGGGGAGTTCGCGCAGCAGCCCCGTGTCGACGGCGGCGAGGTATTCCAGTGCGCAGCAGGCCAACGGCACGTGCAGGATGCGCACGACATGCCGCCCGCCGTGTCGGTCGCGCACCGCGCGCAGATGCGTCTGCCAAGGCACGCACCCACGCTAACCCGCCCAGGGGCGGGCGCGGACCAGGGCGGGGCACGAAGACGGGTGTGTCCGAGCGGGACCGGCCCGCTCGGACACACCTGCCTCTCCCCGTTCCTCACCCGGCGGCGAGAATGTCGCGCACCTCCTGCGCCGAAGTCGCGCTCTGCAGGGCCGCGACCTTGCCCTTGTCGAGGAAGACGTGGGCGATCTGCTGGAGCAGCCCGAGGTGGTCGTCGCCGGCGCCGGCGATGCCGATGACGAAGGTCGTCGGCTTGCCGTTCCACTCGATCGGCTCGTCGTAGCGGACGAAGGACATCGCCGACCGCCGGATCGAGGCCTTGGCCTCGTTCGTGCCGTGCGGGATGGCCAGGCCGCTGCCCATGTGCGTCGACACCGACCGCTCGCGCTCGTGCATCGAGGCGATGTATGCCGCGTCGACGGCTCCCGCCGTGACGAGCAGCTGACCGGCCTCGTCGATGGCGCCGTCGCGGGTGCCGGCCGAGCCGTGCAGGCGGATCGAGTCGAGGGCGAGCACCTCGGCGCCGGAGCCTGCGCTCGCCGCGTGGGCCGAGCTGTCAGCGACCGCAGGCACCGGCGAGCCGGTTGCCCCCGCGCCCACGGACACCGGCGCATTCGTGTCGCGCAGGAGTTCGACGATCTCGTCGTAGCGAGGGCTGCCCATGAAGTTGTCGACCGACACGTGGATCGCCGAGCCGGTGCGCTGCTGCGCCCGGGCGGTGAGGTCCTGGTGGCTCACGACGAGGTCGACGTCGTCGGTGAGGTTGGCGATCGCCTTGTTGACTACCGTGACGTCGCCGAAGCCGGCCTGCTGGATCTTGCGGCGCAGGACCGAGGCGCCCATCGCCGAGGAGCCCATGCCGGCGTCGCAGGCGAAGACGATCGAGCGGATCGGGCCACTGTGAGCGCCCGCACCGGCGCCGACGAGAGCGGAGGAGGCGATCGACTTCTTGCCCTTCATCGACTCCATCGAGGCGGTCGCGGCCGAGAGGTCGCCGTCGTCGTCGGCCTTGTCGGTCCGCAGGAGGAAGCCGGCCACGAGGAAGGTCACCGCCGCCCCGAGGATCCACGAGAGGGTCACCCCCAGGAGGCTGTCGGGCGGGGTCTGGGCGTAGACGGCGATGATCGAGCCCGGGGCAGCCGGGGCACGCAGGCCCGAGTGGAAGAGCACGTTGATGAAGACCTGGGTCATCCCGCCGGCGATGGCCGCGACGATGAGCTTCGGCTTGGCCAGGATGTAGGGGAAGTAGATCTCGTGGATGCCGCCGACGAAGTGGATGAGCGCGGCGCCGGGGGCCGACGCCTTGGCGGCACCCTTGCCGAAGACCATGTAAGCGACGAGGATGCCCAGGCCGACGGCCGGGTTGGCCTCGAGCAGGAAGAGGACCGACTTGCCCTGCTCGAGCGACTGCTGGGTGCCCAGCGGGGTGAGCACGCCGTGGTTGATCGCGTTGTTGAGGAAGAGCACCGTGGCCGGCTCGATGAAGATCGAGGTGAGCGGCAGCAGTCCCCGGTCGACGAGCCACTGGACGACATTGCCCGCCGCGGTGGCGAAGGGGGTGATGATGACCGGGCCCATGGCAAAGAAGCCGAAGACCGCGAGGATCATCCCCCAGATGCCGGCGGCGAAGTTGTTGACGAGCATCTCGAAGCCCGGGCGGATCTTGCCGTCCCAGATCGAGTCGATCTTCTTCATCGACCAGCCGCCGAGCGGACCCATCACCATGGCACCCATGAACATCGGGATGCTCGTGCCGGCGATGACACCCATCGTCGCGATCGCGCCGACGACGCCACCGCGCTGCTTGTAGATGTTGTAGCCGCCCGTGTAGCCGATGAGCAGGGGCAGCAGGTAGGTGATCATCGGCCCGACGATCCCCTTGCCGTCGAACTTGCCCCAGCCACCGATCTGGGCCACCCAACCGTCCTCGGCGAGGCCGCCGGAACCCCCTGCGTTGAGCCACCCGCTCTTGATGAACAGGGCGGTGATGAGGCCCCACGCGATGAATGCGCCGATGTTGGGCATCACCATGTTGGACAGGAACGTCCCGAACTTCTGCACGTGCACGCGGGCGGAGCTACGTGTCGCCTCGCTCGTCGCTGCTGTCATGCGGCTCTTCCTTCCTCGACCCACGACGGTGGGGATCTGTGGTGAGCGCCGGGCATTCGCCGGCGATCGTGACGCTCGGACGAGTGACCCCGGTCACTCCAGAAATCTGTGTTTACCTTTATATCCGCCCGATCTTGACCGAGTCAAGGGGTCGTGGCAGGATGTTTCGAAGACATCCACACACTCGGGCAGGATCACAGGCCCGCAGCCTCGTGTCACGAAGGAGAGCCATGCAGGCACTGCGCTTCCACGCCCCCGGCGACGTCCGGGTGGAGGACGTCCCCGAGCCGGTCTGCGGGCCGGGCGAGGTGAAGATCCGGGTCCGCAACTGCTCGACCTGCGGCACCGACGTGAAGATCCGGGCCAACGGCCACGTGAACATCACGCGGACCACGACGATGGGCCACGAGGTGGCCGGCGAGATCGTCGAGGTGGGAGAGGCGGTCAACGCGGCATACGGCAGCGACTGGAAGCCGGGCGACCGGGTCCAGGTCATCGCGGCGGTGCCGTGCGGGCAGTGCCACGAATGCCGGAAGGGATGGATGGAGGTCTGCCAGAACCAGACCTCGGTGGGCTACCAGTACGACGGCGGCTTCGCCGAGTTCATGATCGTGCCCGAGCAGGTGTTGCGGGTCGACGGCCTCAACCGGATCCCCGACAACGTGGGCTTCGACGAGGCGAGCGCCGCCGAGCCCTTCGCGTGCGCGATCAACGCGCAGGAGCAGCTGGGCATCGAGGAGGGCGACTTCACCGTCGTCTTCGGCGCCGGCCCGATCGGCTGCATGCACATCCGGATCGCCCGCGGGGTGCACAAGGTCGGCAAGGTGGCCCTCGTCGACATCAACGCCGAGCGCCTGCAGATGTCGGCCGACGCCGTCCACCCCGACTACGTCATCAACTCGGCCGAGGTCGACGTCGTCGCCGAGGTCATGCGGCTCACCGAGGGCCGCGGCGCCGACGTCGTCATCACCGCCACCCCGGCCAACGTCACCCAGGAGCAGGCCATCGCGATGGCGGCGCGGCAAGGGCGCATCTCGTTCTTCGGCGGGCTGCCCAAGACCAACCCGCTGATCTCCTGCGACTCCAACCTCGTCCACTACCGCCAGCTGCACATCCACGGCGCCAACGGCTCCTCGCCCGCGCACAACAAGCGGGCCCTGGAGTACATCTCGACGGGACAGGTGCCGGTCAAGGACCTCATCACCCGCCATGTCCCCCTCGCCGACGTCCTGGACGCCTTCGACATCGTCGCCAAGGGCGAGGCGATCAAGGTCACCGTCGAGCCCTGAAGGGTTCGACGGGTCGACCGGGCACGGCTGGCACACCCGGATCGATCCGGGAAGAATTGCTCCGAGTCGGGCAGCCGCCCGCCCGGTGCCCGCGGGGGTGACCACGCGGGCCCCGGCGGCGGCTTCGAGCGGGAGGGACCCCACGTGTATGCCGCAGAACGCCAACAGGCCATCCTCACCGCCGCGCGGGCGGACGGCCGGGTCGAGGTCTCCGCGCTCGCCGATGCCCTGCAGGTGACCCCCGAGACCGTGCGCCGCGACCTCACGGCACTCGAGCGGCTCGGGGCCCTGCGGCGGGTGCACGGGGGCGCCCTGCCGGTCGAACGGCTCGAGCTCGAGCCGACCCTGGCCGCCCGCCGCGAGCATCTGGCCGACGAGAAGTCCCGGATCGCGGCCCGAGCCCTGGCCGAGTTGCCCGTCGAGGGGACGGTCCTGCTCGACGCCGGGTCCACCACCCAGGCCCTGGCCGAACGCTTCCCCCAGGATCGCGAGCTCACCGTCGTCACCAACTCGATCGCCATCGCGGCGACCCTGCTCGGACATCCGGGGGTCGAGCTCTACCTGCTCGGGGGGCGCATCCGGCCCCGCACCGGCGCGGCCGTGGGGACCTGGGCGTCCTCCGCTCTGGCCGAGGTCGCCGTCGACGTCGCCTTCCTCGGCACGAACGGATTCTCGGTGTCGCGTGGGATGACCACGCCCGACCAGGCCGAGGCGGTGGCCAAGCGGGCGATGGTCTCCTCGGCCCGGCGCAGCGTCGTGCTCGCCGACTCGTCCAAGGCCGAGGTGGTCCACTTCCACCGCTTCGCCACGGTTGCCGAGATCGCCCTGCTCGTCACCGACCGGGGCCTCGACGAGGAGACGAGCGGCCGGCTCGAAGCGGCCGGCACCGACGTCGTCCGGGTCTGAGCGACTCGAACCCTGGTCGATCGAAACTCGGATCGAAACGGATTAAGTTTTCTGTCTGAATCTCTTTACTTGCATTTGTTCATCTGCCAAACTGATTCCAGATGCAGTCAGCGGCACGGCCCATGGAGGTTCGGATGATCGTCACCCTCACTCCCAACCCGAGCATCGACCGCACGATCTCCGTCGCCGCCCTCGAGCACGGCGAGGTCAACCGGGCCTCGGGCAGTCGGGTCGACCCGGGCGGCAAGGGCATCAACGTCGCCCGCGCCCTCACCGCCAACGGCACCTCCTCCCTCGCGGTGCTGCCCTCCGGCGGCCCCGAGGGAGGCCTGCTCGAGGAGCTCCTGCGCCGCGCCGGCACGGCATACGCCGCGGTCCCCATCTCGGGGACGACCCGCGAGAACATCGCCGTCATCGAGCCCGACGGGACGACGACGAAGATCAACGAACCCGGCCCCGCGCTCGACGACGCCGAGCTCGACGCCCTGTTCGCCGCGGTCGACGCACAACTCGCGGGCTCGGCCGACGACCCGGTCGCCTGGGTGGTCGGCTCGGGCAGCCTCACTCCGGGGATGCCGGCCGACAGCTACGCGAGCCTCGTGCGCCGCGCCAAGGCCGCGGGTTGCCGGGTCGCCGTCGACTCCTCCGGGGCGCCGCTGCTCGCCGCGGTGCCCGCCGGGCCGGACCTCATCAAACCCAACCACGAGGAGCTCGAGGAGCTCGTCGGCCGGTCGCTGCCCACCCTCGAGGACGTCCGCGAGGCGGCCGCCGCACTCGTCGCCGGCGGGATCGGCACGGTCGTCGTGAGCCTCGGTCGGCACGGCGCGCTGCTCGTCGGCCCCGAGGGGATCGCCCAGGCCGCCGCGCACATCGACAACCCGGTCTCGACCGTCGGCGCCGGCGACTCGCTGCTCGCGGGCTACCTGCACGCCGTATGCCGCGGCGCCGGCCCCCAGGAGGCACTCGCCACCGGGGTGGCCTGGGGCGCCGCCGCGGTGAGCCTGCCCGGCAGCCGGATGCCCACTCCCGAGGATGTCGCCCGGATCCGGGTGACAAGCACGACCACCCCCGACCTCACGCTCCCCCTCACCCACTGATTCGCCCCCGCTCGCCGGGAAACCCCTCGACAACCGCCACCCTGCACCGCTGCAACCCGCTGCACCAGACACAAGGAGTCCACGATGTCCCTCATCACCGAGAGTCAGGTCGTCCTGCACCTGACCGGCGCGGATCGAACGTCCGCGACCCGCACCCTCGCGCAGACCCTCGTCACGAGCGGGCGCTGCACCGACCTCGAGCAGTTCCTCGCCGACGTCCGCGCCCGCGAGGAGAAGATGGCGACCGGGCTGCCCGGCGGTATCGGCATCCCGCACGCCCGTTCGGCCGCGATCACCGAACCCTCGCTCGTCTTCGGCCGCTCCGCCGAGGGGATCGACTGGGGCGCCAAGGACGGCCCGGCCAAGCTCATCTTCCTCATCGCCGCCCCCGAGGCCGGCGGCGACGCCCACATGCAGATGCTGCCCAAGCTCGCCCGGGCGCTCATGAAGCCGGCCTTCCGAGAGGCGCTCACCGCGGCCACCACGCCCGCCGAGGTCGTCTCGCTCGTGAGCGCCGAGGTCTCGCTCGAGGCCCCCGCTGCCCCCGCCGCCAGCACTGCCACGGCTGCGAGCGCGGCCACGGCTGCCAGCGCGGCCGCCGCCGGCACGACCGCAGCGGCCGCCGCCGCCCCCGCCGTCGCAGCGCCCTCGGGGGGGCTCACCTTCGTCGGCGTCACCTCCTGCCCGACCGGCATCGCGCACACCTACATGGCCGCCGAAGCGCTCGAGGCCGCCGCCCGCGCCGCCGGGCACACGATGAAGGTCGAGACCCAGGGCTCGGCCGGCTCGACGCCGCTGAGCGCGGCCGAGATCGCCGCGGCCGACGCCGTGGTCTTCGCCCACGACCTGCCGGTCAAGGACGCCCACCGCTTCGCCGGCAAGCCCACGATCGACGTGGGCGTCAAGCGGGCCATCTCCGACGGCCCCGCGCTCATCGCGCAGGCCGCCTCCGCGGCCGCCGCGTGGAAGGCCGACCCGACGAAGGCCGTCGCGAGCGCGAACGCCGCGAGCGCCGTCGACTCGGCACCCGTCCAGCAGAGCACCGCGACCCGGCTGCGCACCTGGCTGATGACCGGTGTCTCCTACATGATCCCGTTCGTCGCCGCGGGCGGCATCCTCATCGCCCTCGGCTTCATGCTCGCCCAGATCGCCCTCGGCGCCAACGGCGCGGTCGACATCACGGCATACGACATCAACCTGCCCAAGGACCTGCCGCACAGCATCATGGACAGCTTCAACCCCTTCCAGCTGGTCTGGTGGGCGGCCCTGCTGTTCCGGGTCGGCGCGGTCGCCTTCGGCTTCCTCGTCCCCATCCTGTCCGGCTACATCGCCTACGCGATCGCCGACCGGCCCGGCCTCGTGCCCGGCATCGTCGGCGGCATGATCGCCTCCGTCACCGGCGCCGGCTTCCTCGGCGGCCTCGTCACCGGCCTGCTCGGCGGTTTCGTCGCCCGGTGGATCTCCAGCTGGAAGGTCGCCAAGGGTGTCCGTGGCGTCATGCCGGTCGTCGTCAACCCGCTGCTGTCGCTGCTCATCACCGGCGGCCTGTTCATCACCGTGCTCGGCCGACCGATCAAGGCCCTCATGGACGCCCTCACCAACGGCCTCAACAACCTCGGCGCGGGCGGCGGCATCATCCTCGGGATCATCGTCGGCGCGATGATGGGCTTCGACCTCGGTGGCCCGGTCAACAAGGTCGCCTACACCTTCGGCACGACCGGCCTCGCCGCCGCGGGCACCGCGCTCGACGCCCCGCAACTCAAGGTGATGGCCGCGGTCATGGCCGCCGGCATGGTCGCCCCGCTCGCGATGGCGCTCGCCACGACGATCCGCCCGAGCGTCTTCACCGAGCCCGAGCAGGAGAACGGCAAGGCCGCCTGGCTGCTGGGAGCCTCGTTCATCTCCGAGGGTGCCATCCCCTTCGCGGCCGCCGACCCCGGCCGGGTGATCCCCGCGTCGGTCATCGGTTCCGCGATCACCGGGGCGCTCACCATGGCCTTCGGCGCCACGCTGCGGGCCCCGCACGGCGGCATCTGGGTGCTCCCGCTCATCGGCAACTGGTTCATGTTCCTCGTGGCCATCGCCGTCGGCGTGGTCGTCATGGCCGCGATCTACCTCATCCTCAAGGGCCGCGACACGCAGGTGCCGACCACCGTCTGACCGGCCCGCACCCCACAGCTGCCGGGGGCGGAGCGGAGACTTTCGTCCCGCCCCGCCCCCGGCCCCCAGGCCCTTGAGATAGAACAGCCTCACCACGCATTTCGCACCACGCGCACCCGTTCAAGCACCCGCAACCCTGCCACCCGGCATACGCTCGCCTCACCCTCGGAAAGGAACCACCCCTCATGGCCACCCGCACCGTCACCATCGCCTCGTCCGTCGGCCTGCACGCCCGGCCCGCGTCGCTCTTCGTCCAGGCCGCCACCGAGACCGGACTCGACGTCGAGATCGGCCGGGCCGGCGAGGATGCCGTCGACGCCACGAGCATCCTGGGCGTCATGGCCCTGGGCGCCAAGCACGGCGAAGAGGTCGTCCTCACCGCCGAGGGCGAGGGTGCCGACGCCGCCCTCGACTCGCTCGTCGCCCTGCTCTCTCGCGACCTCGACGCGGAGTGAGCTGCGGTGTCCGCTGAGATCCCACGCGGCATCGGGGTCAGCCCGGGCGCGGCCGTCGGGCCGGTGGTCCAGGTCCGCCCGCCGGTGCGCCCGCCGGCCAACGAACCGCCCACCACCGACGCCGCGGCCGAGCACCAGCGGATCAAGGACGTCTTCGAGTCGGTCGCGGTGACGCTCGAGGAGCGCGCCGCGGCCGCCGACGAGACGGCCCAACAGATCCTCACGGCGACCGCCCTCATCGCCCGTGACCGGGGCCTGCAGAAGGCCATCGGCAAGCTGCTCGCCGCCGGCTCCGGCCCCACCACCGCGGTCACCGCCGCCGTCGAGGAGTATGCCGCGCAGTTCGAGGCGCTCGGCGGCTACTTCGCCGAGCGGGTCACCGACCTCAAGGACGTCCGAAACCGTGCTGTCGCAAGGCTGCTCGGTCACGAGGACCCGGGCGTGCCCGACTTCCACGTCCCGAGTGTCATCGTCGCCCATGACCTCGCACCCGCCGAAACCGCGACCCTGTCCCCCACGATGGTGCGGGCGATCGTCACCGAGGCCGGCGGACGCACGAGCCACACGGCCATCCTCGCCGCTCAGATGGGCATCCCGGCCGTCGTCCAGTTCCCCGGAGCGACCGGCATACCCGCCGGGACGATGGTCGCCGTCGACGGCGACTCGGGCGAGGTGACCCTCGACCCGAGCGAGGACTACCAACGCGAGCTCGTCACCAAACGTGAACGCCGCCGCGCCGCGCTCGCCGGCTCGCACGGCCCCGGCCGCACCCGCGACGGCCACCCCGTCGCGCTGCTGGCCAACATCGGCGGCGTCGACGACGCGGTGAGCGCGGGCGCCCAGGATCTCGAGGGGGTGGGGCTCTCCGCACCGAGTTCGTCTTCCTCTCCCGCGACACCGCACCGACGCTCGCCGAGCAGACCGAGATCTACACCAAGGTCTTCGAGCCCTTCGGGTCGCGCCGGGTCGTCGTGCGCACCCTCGACGCCGGCGCCGACAAGCCGCTCGCCTTCGCCGACCTCGGTCCGGAGGAGAACCCGGCCCTCGGCAAGCGCGGACTGCGGCTGTCGGCCCTGCGCCCCGAGTTGCTCGACACCCAGCTCGCGGCGCTCGGCGCCGCTGCGAAGGCGACGACCGCCGACGTCAAGGTGATGGCGCCGATGGTCGCGAGCACCGAGGAGGCGGCCTGGTTCGCCCGGCGCGTGCGCGAGCACGGGCTGCCGAGCGTCGGGGTGATGATCGAGGTGCCGGGCGCCGCGCTGCTGGCCAATCACGTGCTCGCCGAGGTCGACTTCGGCTCGCTCGGCACCAACGACCTCGCGCAATACACGATGGCCGCCGACCGGATGGAGGGCACCCTCTCCGACCTACTCGACCCGTGGCAGCCGGCCGTCCTGCAGGTGATCGGGCATGCCTGCCGGGGCGCACGGGTCGCCGGCAAGCCGATCGGCGTGTGCGGCGAGGCCGGCGGCGACCCGCTGCTCGCGCTCGTGCTCGCCGGCCTCGGCGTCGGCAGCCTCTCGATGGCTCCGAGCAAGGTCACGGCCGTGCGCTATGCCCTCTCCCTGCACGACCTGGCCACCTGTCAGGGCATGGCTCGCTCCGCTCTCGACGCCCCCACCGCCACCGCGGCCCGCGAGGCTGTGCTCGGCCAGGCCCACGAGGACCTCCTCGCCGTGCTGTGACGACACCGTATGCCGCCGGGCCCGGCACCTCTCGGGGGTGCCGGGCCTCGTTGCGTCTGCCGGACGGATCGGCCTCGGTTGCCGGGCTCCCCAAGGTGCGGATATGGGCCGCCCGAGCGCCAATTCACCGGCCCATATCCGAACCCTGCGCACCCCCGCCGATCACATGACCTCCCAAGGTGCGGAAATGGGCCGCCCGATGCCGGATTCACCGGCCCATATCCGAACCCTGCGCACCCCCGCCGGTCACACGACCTCCCAAGGTGCGGAAATGGGCCGCCCGATGCCCGATTCACCGGCCCATAGCCGACACCAGCGCACCCCGCAGCGCACCACCAGCGCACCCCGCAGCACACCCGCAGGCGGAACCTAGCCGTTCGGCTCGACGAGGACGAAGCCCGGCGTGCCCACCCGGGCGGCGATCGTCGCCACCCGCGTGCGGTAGTCGTTGATCTCGTCGGCGAACGCCACCCGCCGGGCCTTCAGCTCGGGGTCGTCGGACACCTGCGCGGCGGACCGGACCAGACCTCGGTGCTCGGCCAGCTGCAGGGCATTGCGGAACATCTCCTGGGAGGCCGACTCCATGCCGCCGATGCGGTGCTGCAGGGCCCACTGCTGGCCGACGATCATGCACTGGCGAAGGAAGCGCTCCTCGTCGAGGGCGCGGTTGGTCGGCTGGTCGAGCAGCTCGTGGGCGACCACGGCATACGCGTCGAGGAACGGACGCAGGACCAGGTGCGACAGCAGCGGTGAGCACCGCTGGAGGAAGTGGGCGGCGTCCTGCGCGGTCATCGTCTCGCGCTCGCCTGCGGGGCGATCGGCCGGCGCGCGCTCAGGGTCGAGGATGCGCAGCTCCTCGTAGAGTTCCTCACCGAACTGCGTCCGCCCGGGGAAGAAGAACTCGAACTTCAGCAGGTCGCGTAGCCGCAGCGCGTCCTCCCAGATCCCGTATGCCGCGTCGGGCGACTGGCTCGCGCGGACGAACTCGAGCTCGCCGATCGCCCGGTTGAGCAGGACGTGGATCGCGCTGTTGCGGTAGTTGGCCGCAGTGAGGTGCTGGTCGGGCGCGATCCGCCAGACCGTCGTGTCACCGGTGTGCGAGAGCAGCACGCCGGAGTCGGTGAGGTCCTTGAGCGCCCGGCGCACGGTCGAGCGGTCGGTGAGGTTGGCCCCGCCCGCGGTGGGCCACCCTCGCGCCCGCAGGTACTCGGCCAGCGGCTCGACCGTCTGCAGGACCTCGTCGAGGGTCATCGCCCGGCGCTGGCCGAGCATGACGATGCACACCGCCGACGTCGGGGTGACCGGGGTGGCCTCGTTGAGCCGGTGCGAGGCGTCGACGGCGATCCGCTCGACGACGGTGTGGGAGGCGTCGGCCCGCAGCTCGGCGAGGCGGGCCTTGAGCGGCAGCGGCTTGCCGAAGTTGACGTAGATCCGACCGACCTGGGTGTTGAGGCCCCGCAGGTAGTTGAGGAACCACCGGGCGTTCTCCGGGGTCTTGCCCCGGCCCCGGGCCTCCGAGGTCATCGTCTGGACCTCGTCGCGGGGCAACTGGTCGTAGAGGTAGGACATCGGCACGAGGTAGATCTCGTGCGACTTCACCTCCTCGGCGGCGTCGACGACGTAGCGCAACAGCCCGAGGCGCGGGGGACGCAGCTTGCCGGTGCGCGTCCGCCCACCCTCGATCGCCCAGAGCAGGTTGTCCCCGTTGAGGATGAGCTGGCCGATGTAGGACCGCAGCGCGTGCTTGTAGACCGCCTGGCCCTGGGTGGCCCGACGCACGTGCATGACGCCGGTTCGTCGCGCCATCGGGCCGAGCGGGAAGAAGCCGAGATTGGCCCCGGCGAACGAGAACGTCGGGTTGATCCCACCCCGGGCGATGACCTTGGGCGAGACCCATTCGTCGAGGTAGGAGCGGTGCGAGATGAGGAAGACAAGCGTGTGGTCCCGGTCGAGGGGACGCAGCCGTGCGAGCGAGTCCTCGTCGATGACCAGGTCGAATCCCCGCAGCATCCAGGTCCCAGCCTTGTCCCACCACTGGGTCACGGCTTGGTTGTGGACGGCCGACATCTCGCGCAGGTAGCGCAGCGCCTGCTTCTCGACGTCGGCGTAGTTCTCGCCCAGACGCGCGGCGAGGGTGCGCAACCCTTCCTGGAAGTGCCGGTCCCGACCGAGCGCGGCGACGAACGGTATGTCCTCCTTGAGTTGCGGGTCACGGAACAGGTAGTTGACCCGCCGACGCAGATCGCCGGCCGCACCCCCGCTCGGATTCGCCATGCGGGCGAGTATGCCGCCCCTCGACCCGTCGCGCGCGTCGTCGCCCGACGCACTCATGGGACGCCCGGGGCCGGGTGCTCGGGCCCGGGCCAGTCCTCGAGGGTGTCGAGGTAGAGCTGGCGGACCCGCCTCGTCGCCGCGTCGACGTCGGCCCGCTGCCAACCCTCGGTCCGGATCGGCTCGTGGACGAGCACTTCGATGGTGCCGGTACGGGCCGTGCGGTTGTCCCGCCACATGATCTGGCCGGAGTTGCGCACGACGATGGGGATGATCGGCACCTGGGCCTCGCGGGCCAGGTGGAAGGCCCCCTTCTTGAAGTGGCCGACGCCCGGCGTGTAGGAGCGGGTGCCCTCCGGCGCGACGACGACGGAGACGCCTTGCTCGATGAGGTCGAGCGCGCCCTTGAGCGCCTCGCGGGCCTGGCCGCTGTCGGCGCGGTCGACGAAGGCGAACTGGGCGTAGTCCATCATCTGTCCGACGACCGGCATCTGTTTGATTTCCTTCTTCGCCAGGGCGGTGACGTCCTCGCGCAGGATGGTCGCCCCGACGAGCAGGTCGATGAGCGCGCTCTGGTGATTGACCAGGAATACCGCGGGCCGGTCGGACCACAGGTATCCCTGACCGCGGACGACCTCGACCTTGATGTCGCCGAAGGCCCCGCCGAACTGGGCGAAGGCGTTGATCATGAGGTTGATGCCGCGCCGCCGGTCGCCGGTGAGCAGGCTCATCGCGATCCCGGCCGCTCCGCCGCCGATGAGGGAGGCCCAGATGCCGCCGGTACGCAGCGCCGGCACCGGGTCCAGGCGCCCGTTGCCCGATTGGAATTCCAGCACCGGCCAGCCGTTGGCGGCCGCCGTCTGCGCGAGCCCGGGCTGGGGGTTGACCGCACACGGATGGCCGACGCTCTGCAGGAACGGGACGTCCTCGTCCCCGTTGGCGTAGCCGTAGGCGTTGGCCAGGCGCAGCCGGTGCCGTCGGGCGAAGTCCCGGATCGCCGCCTCCTTGCCCTCACCCCACAGGGTGCGCCCGGCCAGGCGTCCGGTGGCCACGCCGTCGACCATCTCGAGCTCGGTGCACAGGACGTCGGTGATCCCCAACTCCCGGGCGACCCCGGCGATCTGCACCCGGGTCGCCGAGCTCGCGATGACGACCGTGTGCCCTGCTCGCTGGTGGGCCTTGACGATCCGCCAGGCCTCGTGGAAGAGCTTCTTGGCGATCCAGTGCCGGTAGAGGTCCTTGCCGAAAGCGTCGAGCCAGGACTGCGACCGGCCGGCCCAGCCGGAGATGCCCTGGGCGATGAAGGACTCGAACTCGGTCTCCGACATTGGGCCGCCTCGGGCCGCCTGGAGCGCCCGAACGATCTCGCCCGCGCCGACCTGCCGCGCCCGGAGCCGCTTCTCGTAAAGGGCCGTCGCGGAGTAGCCGTCGATGAGGGTTCCGTCGAAGTCGAAGAACGCCGCGATGCGGGCGCCCTTCGGGCCGGTACGGATCCGGTCGAGCATCGCCTCGGTGTCCACGCTCACCACCCCAGCCGTTCGGCCCGCTCCCGTCAAGTACCCGCCCACGCCGGCGCCTCACGCCGGCACGCTGTGCGACCTGTCACCCCCGTTGGCGCACCGGTCGGACAATCGGAAATCATGGTCGGCACAGCACGCGCGACGACACCGCATCGACCGACGAGGAGTGCGCTCATGGACGAGGGTTTCGAGTGGGGCGGCGGCCCTTACCTCAGCCACTGGGAGTCGGTGATGTGGCGGGCCGACAACGATCCGCGCACCCGGGCCACCGGGTCGATGCTCGAGCGCCTGGAGACCGAGCCCGACTGGGACCGCTTCGTCGCCGCCCACGAACGGGGCACCCGCCTCGTCCCGCGACTGCGCGAACGTATCGTCGACCCGTTGGTCCCCCTCGTCACCCCGGCCTGGTCCCTCGACCCACACTTCGACATCGAGCACCACGTCTACCGGGTCCAGGTGCCTACCCCCGGCACCGAGGCGCAGCTGTGCGAGACCGTCGCGGCGATCCTCCATCGCCCGCTCGACCGGGAGCGCCCCCCATGGGAGGTCGTCCTGCTCACCGGGCTGGAAGGCGGGCGGGCGGCATACCTGTTCCGCACCCACCATGTGCTGGGTGACGGCATGGCGCTCGTGCAGGTGATGGACCTGTTGCACAGCTCGACCGCCGCGCCCGGCACCCGACAGGTACCCCGCTATCCCGAACGGCCGACCTTCACCCGCGCGTCGCTGCTGTCCACCCGGCTGACCGAGCAGGCAGTCGGCGCGCCCAAGACGGCGGTGCGTTCGGCCCGCGACGCCAACGCGACGATGCAGCGCTCGGCCCGCAGCCCCATCCGCTCGACGAGGGCGACCCTCGACTACATCCGGTCGCTGCAGCACAAGCTGAGCTCCGACCTGCCGCGCTCGCCGCTGCTGGCCGGCAAGGGCGGGATCGGCTGCCGGGTCGCGTTCGTCGACTTCGCGCAGGCCCAGCTGCGCGCCGCCGGCAAGGTGGCCGGGGGTTCGGTCAACGACGTCTACCTCGCCGGGATGATCGGCGGGCTGCGCCGATTCCACGAACTCCACGGGGTGCACGTCGAGGAGATCCCCGTGGCGATCCCGATCAGCCTGCGCACGGCCACCGACCCGCTCGGCGGTAACCACTTCACGGGGGCCACGATGCGCGGGCCGCTGTCCGAGACCGACCCGGCCCGCCGTGTGCAACTCGTCCGGGAGCGGGTCAAGGCCTGCCGCGCCGAGCCGGCCCTCGCCTTCGTCGAGCACGTCGCCCCGTTCCTCGACCGCCTGCCCCTGGCCGCGATCACCGAGATCGTCGGCAGCTCGACGAGCGCGGTCGACGTCCAGCTCACGAACATCCCCGGTGTCGGGCACACGGCCTACATCGCCGGCGCGAAGGTCACCCACGCGAGCCCCATCGGCCCGCGTCCCGCGGTGGCGATGATGGCCGGGATGATGACCTACGAGGGCCGGGCCTGCATCGCCCTCAACCTCGACCCCGACGTCTTCCCCGACACCGACGTCCTGCTCGAGTGCGTGCGGGAGGGCTTCGCCGAGGTGCTGGCGTTGGCGAAGGCGTGACGGTGGCCAGCATCCCCGACGCCCTCGACGTTCCCGACACCCTGGATGCCCGGATCCGCGCGCACGAGCTCGCGGCATACCGGCACTTCGGCATCGAACCCGAGGAGGAGCTGCACCTGGTCGACACCTACGTCGGGGAACGGCAGGTGCGGGTCATGCACTTCGGTCCGACCGACAGCCCGCTGCCCCCGGTGCTCGTCATGCACGGGGTGGGTTCGTTCTCGGTCCTTGCGGTGGAGATGTTCCCCTACCTCGCGGGCCGCCGGGTCATGGTGATGGACTGGCCAGGTCACGGGCTGTCCGGCGAATGCGTGCTGCCCAACCCCCTCTGCCTGCGGGACATGGCCGTGTCGACCCTGCGCGGCCTGCTCGACGAGCTGGCCATCCCCGTCGTCGACCTCATCGCCCACTCGGTGGGCAGCCAGTTCAGCCTTTATGCCGCGATCGACATGCCGCGCCGGGTCCGCCGGATGGTGCTCATGGGCGCACCGGCGGGCGCCTTCCCCAAGTCCCATCCCATCCTGCCGATGCTGCTCATCGCCCTGCCGGTGCTCGGCCGGGCGGCCCTGGCCCGTGAGGTGACCGAGTCGAGCTTCACGCGGTTCAACGACCAGGCGATCGGCGTGGGCGCCGGCGCGCACCTGCCCCCGGACGTCATGGCCGCGGGCCGGCTCATCTCGAACCGACCGTCCTACGCGCCGAGCGTCAACAGCTACTGCAACGCCCTGGTGCGCGGCCGGTCCGTGCGTCCGGTCAACCACATCGGCCTCGACGAACTGTCCCGGATCACCCACCCGACGCTCATCGTCTGGGGAGACAAGGACGCCTTCCAGAACCCGATGCTCGCCGCCACGTCGATCGTCGCCATCCGCAACCACCGGCTCTTGCGACTCCCCCATGCCGGCCACGCGCCGTGGCTGGACGAGCCCGAAGTCGTCGGCACCGCCATCGCCGAACACCTCTCGGCATAGCCGGCCGAGGATAGGCGGGTCGCCGCCGCGCACCGAAGGGGCGGCGTGCCCGCACCCGGTGGCCTGGCACGGCATACGGTGGGGTCGTGAGCAGCACGCCGTATGCCGGCCCGCTGGCCGGGCTGAGGATCGTCGAGTTCGCCGGGATCGGGCCCGGTCCGTTCGCCGGGATGGTGCTGGCCGACCTGGGCGCTGAGGTCATCGGGGTGGACCGGCCCGGCGGCGCGGGACCGTTCGACCTGCCGGTGCTGCGCCGCGGGCGTCGCTCGATCTGCCTGGACCTCAAGGCACCGGCGGCCCGCGAGGTGCTCCTCGACCTGGTCGCGACCGCCGACGCGCTCGTCGAGCCCTATCGCCCGGGCGTGATGGAGCGGCTCGGGCTGTCCCCCGAGGCCTGTCTCGAACGCAATCCGCGGCTGGTCTACGCGCGGATGTCCGGCTGGGGGCAGACCGGGCCGCAGGCGCTCTATGCCGGCCACGACCTCACCTACACGGCGACCTCCGGGCTGCTCTCGACCGTGGCCCGCGACGAGGGTGACGGCCGCGTGCCGCGCCCGGTCATCCCGGGCCCCTACCTCGGCGACGTCGCCGGCGGCGCGCTGCTGCTCGTCGCGGGGCTGCTCGCCGCCGTCCACGAAGCCGGCCGCACGGGGCACGGTCAGGTGATCGACGCGGCCATCGTCGACGGCGCGTCCTATCTGTCGACCTTCACCCACGCTCTCGTCGCCGGCGGCATGTGGCCCGGCCCTCCCGGACACAACGTGCTCGACACCGGCGCGCCGTTCTACGACACCTACGAATGCGCCGACGGCCGGCACATCGCCGTCGGCGCCCTGGAACCGCAGTTCTACGCCGAGCTGCTGCGTCTGCTGGAGCTCACCGACCTGCCCGCCGACGACCCGCGTCACCCGGCCCGGCAAAACGACCGCGACTCCTGGCCGGCCGCAAAGCCGCTGTGGGAGAAGCTGTTCCGCACCCGCACCCGAGACGAGTGGTGCGCCCTGCTCGAACACTCCGACGCCTGCGTCGCCCCCGTGCTCGGTCTCGACGAGGCGTCCGGGCATCCGCAGCTGCGCGAGCGGGCGGCATACCGGCAGGTCGGCGGAGTGAACCTGCCGGTCCCCGCCCCCCGGTTTTCGGCCGGCTCGGTCGCCGCGCGCCCGCCGGTGCCCGCGGGCACCGACTCCGAGTCGATCCTCGCCGAACTCGGGTATGCCGCCGACCGCGTCGCCGCGCTGCGTGCGTCCGGCGCAGTCGGCTGAACCGCCATGCGGGACGGTTGAGGGTCGTTTCGAGGTCAACGTCCTACCATGGGCAATGGCGCCGTGGCCCCACGGCAACGTGGACCCCGAAGAGCGCGGTGACCGACCGATGAGCACATCGACCAAGCCCGTCCAGCAACTGGAGCGCGTCGTCATCCGTTTCGCGGGCGACTCCGGCGACGGCATGCAACTCACCGGTGACCGGTTCACCAGCGACGCGGCCTTCCACGGCAACGACCTGTCCACCCTGCCTAACTTCCCCGCGGAGATCCGCGCCCCGCAGGGCACGATCCACGGGGTGTCGAGCTTCCAGCTGCACATCGCCGACCACGACGTGCTCACCCCCGGCGACCAGCCGGACGTCCTGGTCGCGATGAACCCGGCCGCGCTCAAGGCCAACCTCGCCGACCTGCCCCGGGGCGCGACGGTCATCGTCGACACCGACGAATTCAGCAAGCGCAACCTCAACAAGGTCGGCTACGCGGTGTCACCGCTCGAGGACGGCTCGCTCGAGTCCTACCACCTGCACGCGCTCCCGCTCACCTCGATCACCGTCGAGGCGCTCGCCGACCATCCCCTCACCCGCAAGGACAAGGAGCGGGCGAAGAACATGTTCGCCCTCGGCCTGCTGTCCTGGCTCTACACCCGGCCGACCGCGACGACCGAGCGGTTCATCCAGTCGAAGTTCGGCAAGAAGCCCGACCTGCTCGCGGCCAACATCGCCGCGCTGCGGGCCGGGTTCAACTACGGCGAGACGACCGAGGACTTCGCCCACGCCTACCAGGTCTCCCCCGCGTCGATGCCGCCGGGCACCTACCGAAACATCACCGGGAACGTCGCCCTCTCCTACGGCCTCGTCGCCGCAGCCCAGCGGGCGGGCCTGCGGCTGGTCCTCGGCTCCTACCCGATCACCCCGGCCTCCGACATCCTGCACACCCTCTCCGGGCTCAAGCGCTTCGACGTGACGACCCTGCAGGCCGAGGACGAGATCGCTGGCGTCGGCATCGCCATCGGGGCCTCCTTCGGCGGCGCCCTGGGCGTGACGACGACCTCCGGCCCGGGCCTCGCGCTCAAGTCCGAGGCGATCGGCCTGGCCGTCTCGCTCGAACTGCCGCTCGTCGTCGTCGATGTCCAACGCGGCGGCCCCTCGACCGGACTGCCCACCAAGACCGAGCAGGCCGACCTGCTCCAGGCCCTCTACGGCCGCAACGGCGAGTCGCCGGTGGCCGTCGTCGCCCCGCAATCGCCCACCGACTGCTTCGACGCGGCCATCGAGGCCAGCCGCATCGCCACGACATACCGCACCCCGGTCATCCTGCTGTCCGACGGCTATCTCGCCAACGGCTCCGAGCCGTGGCGGATCCCCCGGGTCGGCGACCTGCCCGAGTTCCCGGTCGAGTTCGCCACCGAGCCCAACGGGCTCGACGAGGCGGGCAACCCGGTCTTCCTGCCCTATCTGCGCGATCCGCAGACCCTCGCCCGGCCGTGGGCGGTGCCCGGCACCCCTGGGCTCGAGCACCGGATCGGGGGCATCGAGAAGGCCGACATCACCGGCAACATCAACTACGAGCCGGACAACCACGAAAGGATGACCCGGCTTCGCGCGGAGAAGATCGCCCGGATCGCCGACACCATCCCCGACCTCGAGATCGACGACCCCGACGGCGACGCACGTCTGCTACTCATCGGCTGGGGCTCGACCTACGGCTCGATCCGCCAGGCCGCCCGTCAGGCGCGGCTCACCGGACACCACGTGGCCACGACCCATCTGCGCCACCTCAACCCGTTCCCCCGCAACACCGGCGAGGTCCTGCGCCGCTACGAGCGGGTGATCATGCCCGAGATGAACCTTGGCCAGTGCGCGATGCTGCTGCGCGCGGCATACCTCGTCGACATCCACTCGCACACGGCCGTCCGCGGCCTGCCCTTCAAGGCGGCCGAGCTCGCCGAACTCGTCCGCAGCACCGTCGACGGTCTGGAGGCCGCGCAGTGAGCATCGACCTTGGTATGCCGTCGCTCCCCTCGACGGGGACGGCCTTCGTCCCGCGCCACCCCGAGGACGCCTCGCCGCTCACCCGCAAGGACTTCACCTCCGACCAGGACGTGCGCTGGTGTCCCGGGTGCGGCGACTACGCGATCCTTGCCGCGGTCCAGGGCTTCCTGCCCGAGCTCGGGCTCAAGCGGGAGAACATCGTCTTCATCTCCGGCATCGGCTGCTCCTCGCGCTTCCCCTACTACCTCGACACCTATGGCATGCACTCGATCCACGGGCGTGCGCCGACCTTCGCCACGGGCCTCGCGACCGCTCGGGAAGACCTGTCGGTCTGGGTGGTCACCGGTGACGGCGACGCGTTGTCGATCGGCGGCAACCATCTCCTGCACGCCCTTCGTCGAAACGTCAATCTCAAGATCCTGTTGTTCAACAACGAGATCTACGGGCTCACCAAGGGTCAGTACTCCCCCACCTCGCGGATCGGCACGGTCTCCAAGTCCTCGCCGCTGGGCTCGCTGGACACCCCGTTCATCCCGGTGTCGGTGGCCCTCGGCGCCGAGGCGACCTTCGTCGCCCGCACGATGGACTCCGAGCGCAAGCACATGACCGAGGTGCTCCACGCCGCGGCTCGGCACCGCGGCGCGGCGTTCGTCGAGATCTACCAGAACTGCCCGATCTTCAACGACGGCGCCTTCGACGTGCTCAAGGACAAGGAGCAGGCGGCC